>DATGCC010000379.1:0-4913 GCA_035312345.1 Rhodothermales bacterium | reverse complement strand
TGTCTTAGCCCTGGTCGTCGTCTCGGTGGTAGCCATTCCGGGTATTTTGTTCGTGCTCTTCTTTTTGATCATTCTCATTGCCCAGCCGCGGTGGAACTGAGACCGGTGCGTGTCGCTTTACTGGCAGAAAAGCTGGGGTCGCATATGAGGAAGCAGTACCACGTCCGCCCTTCCGAACATGGACGGCTGATATGGGACGTAGATCGCCTCGTCGCGTTGACAGCCAATTTCCCACGGCGGCAGGTGCCCATGCATGCTATCCGCGAGTTGGACGAGGCCTACTGGTTTGGCAACGGTACCTGCCCCACCTGTCGCGCTGTAGCCGACCACGCCTGGCTGATCCAGGAAACCGACCTGTGCCATCCCATCATCCTCTCCGCCGACGGGCGCGTCATGGACGGGATGCACCGGGTGGCCCGCGCCTACCTGGAGGGACACACCACCATCGAAGCCGTGCAGTTCGAGGTAGACCCGGAACCGGATTACATAGATGTGGATCTGGATGATCTGCCTTACGACGACCCGGATACTGGATGACAGAGGGGATGGTGTGGTTTCCCTATAGCGAATCGAGGTCCAGCAGGCCGATGGGATGCGCAGCCTGGATCTGGGCCGCTAGGGCGAGCACCCGTTCCTCACCCAGCGGTGGCCCGACGATTTGCAGGTCCACCGGCAAGCCTTCTGCATCAAGGCCGAGGAGCATCGGGCAAGGTGCCTGTCTTTGGCATCCTCAAGCGCGGCGGACGGGTTAATACGGTGATGAATCCTGATGCCAAACGGGCCGCGCTCCTGCCGATCATCAAGGAGCGCCTCAAGCCGGATTCGGTGGTTTGCACCGACAGTTTCAGGAGCTACGAGCACGTTGGATGTGGCAGGCTTTCGCCATCACCGGATCAACCATCAAAGGGGGTTTTCCACTGGCAGAAGTTAGCATATCAACACCATTCGAGCACCCCTCTTTTTTTGTTATAGCACATCAATCTGTGCTACGCATCAGCAGTTAGTACGCTGTTCATTATCTTGGATATCAGTCGTAACCAATCCAGACTTTTTGTAGATTGTTCCAACCGTGCATTGCGACATTGCTTTCGGTATGATGGATCTCGTTGCGGCCCTTTTCGACACGACGTTACTCGTCTTTACCATTCCCGCGCTGCTCGCTGTCGTGCTGTGGGTGCTGGCACTCATTGGCCTGTTCGACTTCGAGGCCCTTGATATTGACCTGGATGTAGATGCACCGGATGTGGAGATCGATCTGGATGCCGGAGCAGACTTGGCAGGAGGGGGCGGCCTGTTACAGGTGCTCGGTGTTGGGATGATTCCTTTCTCGCTGCTGTTGACGGTTGCCTTGTTTATTTTCGGCTGGTCCGGCATCATGCTACATAGTCTGACTGGCGAAATCCTGGGATGGAACGGGCTTGCACTCAACCTGCTATTCATTCCGCTTGCGCTTGTCATTGCCCTGGCCGTTACTGCAGGAGCGGCGCGCGTGCTGCGGCCGTTGTTTCGCGATTATGGCAAAGCACATGCGGCCGCTGATCTCGTAGGCAAGATCGCCCTGGTCAAGAGCAACACTGTCACGTCGACGTTTGGGTCGGCCGTGGTGAGGCTGGGGGGCGATCATATCGAGATCGCTACCCGCAGCATGCCGGGGCAGCCCGACCTCCAATACGGCACCCAGGTCGTCATCTTCGATTACGACGCTGAAAAAAACCTCTACTACGTGGGTGCCTTCGAGGACAAACCATCGCTTCCCTCTTCATCCTAGCTTGCTATTGTTATGATTGATCTCGATCCGGCTGTCACAACGATTGCGCTCGTAGTGGGCGGCATTATTCTGCTTTTGGTCGTGCTCAGCATGATCAGCAGGTTTCTGGTCAAGGCGGAGGCCGGGCAGGCGCTCGTTAAGACGGGGTTTGGAGCTCCCCGGCCGCGCATTTCGCTCGGGTCCGCTTTTGTGTTGCCGCTGCTCCACCGCGTGGACCACCTCGACCTGACGGTCAAAACCGTTCGCATCGCGCGGCGCAAGCACGAAAGCCTCTCATGTGCCGACGGGATCCGCGCTGAGGTAGAGGTGGATTTCTACATCAAGATCAACCCCATTGAAGATGACATCCGCCATGTGGCGTCTACTATCGGATGCGATCGGGCGTCGAACACTGAAATTCTACGTGAACTGTTTGAGGCTAAGTTTGCGGATGCACTCAAGACGGCAGGGGCCAAGCTCAAGTTTGACCAACTCTACCAGAACCGGCGCGAGTTTCGGGATGAGATCCTGAAGGCGCTGGGGCAGGAAGGTGACCAAGATGTGGTGCTCAACGGTTACAAGCTGGACGATGTCGCCATCCAATTCCTCGAACAGTTGCCGCTGGAAGCCCATAACGAGGACAACGTACTGGATGCACGGGGCCGGAAAGAGATTGCCCAGCGAACCTCCGATGAGGTGGAAGAGGCCAACAAGCGGCTTCGGCAAAAGGAAGTTACTATTGCCGAGCAAAACCGCGAAGCCCGTGTGCGCCAGCTTCATATCGATCAAGACATTGCCGAGAAAGAGGCTGCTCAACAGCGCGAGATTCAGGAAGCCCAGGCCCGTGAGAAGGCTACTGCAGAGCAGACCATGGCGGAGCAGGAGCGGTTGGCGGAGCAGGCGCGCATTGAGAAAGAGCGGCAGGTTCGCATCCTCCAAGAGCAAAAGGAACAAGCAGTGCTCAACGCCGAGATTGAGCGGCAGCGCGCCATTGAATTAGCTGAAGAGCAGAAAAAGGAAGAGATCGAGAATGCCCAGATTCACCGCGACCGCACCGTTCAGGTAGCTGAGCAGGAGAAGATCAAAGAAGTTGAGATTGCGCGGATTGAGCGCGAGGCTGCCGAAGCCGAGGCACTCAAGGCCAAGCTGAAGATGCTCGAAGAAACAGCGCTGCAGGAAGCCGAGAAAATCAAAGCCGAGGAACATGCCCAGACGGTGCGTGCCCTCGAAGTAGCCAACCGCCAGAAGCAGATCGAGATTATTGAGGCGCAGCAAGAGGCTGCCGTGGAGAAGGAGATGAAGAATGTAGAGGCGGACGTGAAGGCGTATGAACTAAAAATTGTGGCCCAGGCCAAGCTCGATGCGGCCGAACTTGATGCCCAGTCTGCTGCGAAGCAAGCGACCGCCATCGAGCAGGTAGGCCGCGCCGAAGCGGAAGCCCAGCAACTGCGCCTAGAGGCTGAGAACGTCATCAACGAGCGGGTCATTCTGGCGAATACCCTGAACGCGCTCGTGCCGCTGTTGCCCCAACTCGTCGAGAAACTGATGCTGCCCGCCGAGAAAATTGACTCGATCAAGATTTTGAACCTGCAAGGGATGGAGCGGCTGACAGGCAACATGACCGGGGCTACTAACAATGGTTCGCTGGGGGGCAACCTGGTGGGTACCGTGCTCAATGTGGGGCTGGTTTTGCCGGTGATCAAGGAGATTATGAAGGCCATGCAGGGCCATGAGCAGGCTGAAGCCTTCCTGGACCAACTCCGCGCTTTGCCCGGTGGCGACAAACTCATCCGCTATCTCGACGATACAGAGGCACCTCCCTCTACTGCTGGCGACGGAGCGCCCATGGCATGACAATAATTTTGGTAGCTGATTCTGGTTCTACGAAAAGAGAAAGCCCTCCGCAGGCTCCGTCAGAAACACCGCCACGAAGAACTGCTGATGCACATTGGCTAGGCGGTCTGAACAAACCATGATTTCCAAAAAGGCACCTCCGCTGGGGGTGCCTTTTTTGTTGAAATGTCTTTTTATGGGGAGGCCCGTATTTCAGCAAGCCCTCGCGACGACATTCCTTCCTCTTGCATGACAGACGCTTCCGCAAACCGCCTGGTCTATGAATCCTTACTCAGCACCATCCAGCAGGAGGCCTTCCAGTATTTCTGGAGGGAAGTCAATCCCGAAAATGGACTCATTGCCGACAGCACAAAGCCGAACAGCCCCGCCAGCATCGCCGCCGTTGGTTTTGCACTGACCGTGTATCCGGTGGCCGTGGAACGCGGATGGATCACCCGCAGCGAGGCCATAGCGTGCACGCGGGCCACGCTACGTTTTTTCTGGGAAAGCCCGCAGGGACGTGATCCAGATGCTACCGGATACAAGGGCTTCTATTATCACTTTCTCGACATGCAGACCGGGCGACGGGCGTGGCAATGCGAACTCTCGACCATAGACACAACACTGCTGATAGCAGGTGCTCTCACAGCGGCGGCTTACTTTGACTGCGATGATTCAGTAGAAGAAGAGATTCGCACGCTGGCAGAGGAACTGTATCAGCGTATCGATTGGCAGTGGGCGCTTAATGGAGGGAAAGCAGTCGCGCTGGGTTGGAAACCAGAAAGCGGGTTCATCAAATACCGATGGCTCGGGTATAGCGAGGCGATCATTCTCTATGTGCTTGGGCTGGCGTCGCCCACGCATCCGTTGCCTGCCGAAAGCTACGACACCTGGCTCTCTACCTATCGATGGAAGAAAATCTACGGGTACGGACATGTCTATGCAGGGCCGCTATTCATTCACCAGTTCTCGCATGGGTGGATTGACTTTCGCGGGCTTCAGGACGCCTACATGCGCGAGAAAGGCATCGACTATTTTGAGAACAGCCGCCGCGCTACGTATGTGCAGCAGGAATATGCCATCCGTAACCCGCGTGGTTTTGTGGGCTACCATGCCACCTGCTGGGGGATTACGGCGTCGGATGGGCCGGGCAACCACACCCTCCAGCTCAATGGTCGGGAACGGCGCTTCTGGGATTATCGGGCACGCGGCGTCCCGTTTGGCCCCGACGATGGCACGCTGTCGCCGTGGGCGGTGATTGCCTCATTGCCCTTCGCGCCAGAGATCGTTTTGCCCACCATCCAGTTCATCACCGATTTGCACAGGCGAGAGC
>DATGCC010000378.1:0-3436 GCA_035312345.1 Rhodothermales bacterium | reverse complement strand
CGCATATACGTAAGCCGGACCAATGGCAATACCGGGCGATACCCCCCGTCCTTTTAGTTTCAGGGGACTGCGGTCTTCCAGCAAATCCGCCTCTACCGTTTCCGTCGGTTCTTCGATATGATTGTGCAGGTCTCTCACGCGCTAGAATGGTTGTTGTCGTTTACATTTGCTTGTCAACTAACTCACTTTACTTCGCCAAAGCCGCCCGCGAAAAGCTCTTCCATCGCCTGAGATGCTTCCTCTTCATCCGCCCCTTCAAAGATCAACGTCAGGGTGCTGCCTTGCTCGGCTGCCAGCGTCATCACGCCGATGATGCTTTTGCCGTTGATCTCATAGCCATCCTTCTCGATAAAAAACTCCGCATCAAACTTGGCGGCGGTGCGCACGATCATGGAAGCTGGCCGTGTATGGATGCCCGCTTGATTCGTCACCGTCACTTCTTTCGTTATCATACTTGTACCAGAACGTTGGCGTGGAGGGATGGATACGTACAGGACCTGTTAATGCACACGCCCCGCGAGGCGTTGCACAAACCATCGCAGGCTGTCCACCGCTTCGCCCTGTGGCAGGGCTTCGAGCAACGTGAGGGCGCGGCGGCTGTGGGTACGTACGGAGGCACGGGTCTCGTCGAGGATGCCGAGCGCGTCCATGCAGCGGCGTGCTTCCGGTACCTCAGCGGGGGGCAGCCCCTTTTGCTCAATGATACGCGCAAACCAAGCGTATTCTTCCCCCTTTGCTTCTTCGAGGGTGCGCAAGAGCAAGTAGGTTTTCTTTCCTTCCATCAGGTCACCCCCGACGGCTTTGCCCCAGCGATCATCGTCGGCCACGAGGTCGAGCAAGTCGTCCTGCATCTGAAACGCACGGCCAACTTCTGTTCCAATCTCTCGCAACGTTTGCCGCTCGTCCACAGAGGCTCCACCGATGATGCCGCCCATCTCCAGCACCGAGCGAATCAGCGCGCCGGTCTTGCCATCAATCATACCGAGGTAGGCCTGTACCGAAACCGCATTCTTTGTCTCGAAGGCTTTATCGAGCGCCTGCCCTTCGCACAGCCGCCGTACCATCCAACTATAGACCTGAAACAGGTCGCGCAACTGTTCTGTCTCGGTCTGGGCCAGCAGGTCGTACGAGAGCGCCATGAGGTAATCGCCTGCCAGAATAGCGGTGTCTTCGGCCCAGGCGGTGTGGACCGTCGGGCGGCCCCGGCGTGTATCGGCGTGGTCCATAATGTCGTCGTGGACCAGCGTGAAATTGTGGAACACCTCCACGGCCAGCGCTGCCCGAAGGGCCTGCTCGGGCCGGGCACCAAACACGTTTGCAGCCAACAAGAGCAACACCGGACGTAGCCGCTTGCCTCCGCTATCGAGCACATAGCGCACCGGCTCATAGAGGCTGGCTGGCTCTGTTTCAGGCACGAGCGTCGCCAGGGCCTCGTTGACGAGGTCCCGTAGCTGGCTTACGTGCTCAGCCCTGCGTGTCTGCTCAATGGTCAGGTTCATGATATGCTAGACGGTGAAAGACAGGCGGTACAGATACGCGCTATCCGTTCGCCGCGGCACTGGACTTGTTGGCACTCGCAAGCACCGACTCAATGCGTCGGTAGACTGTCTCGAAGTCGCCTACTCCGTCCACTTCCACGAGTTGCCCCCGACCCCGATAATACGCTTCAACGGGCTGGGTCTCCTTCTGGTAGACCTGGATCCGCTTCAGAATAGCTTCGGGCCGGTCATCGGACCGCTGGATGATGAGCGAAGGGTCTACATCTGCAGGAGGCGGTTTGTGGTCGAGGTGGTAGTTCTCTCCCGTTTCCTTGTTCATCCGCCGCTTGGAAAGCCGATCTACGATCACTTCGGGAGGTAGCTTGAAAAAAATAACGGCGTCCAGGGGGCGGGCGTTGGTTGCGAGGAATTCCGAGAGCCAGGTAGCTTGCTGTACGGTGCGCGGATATCCATCAAGCACAAACTGGTCGTACTCTTGCTCCGCAATGGCATCTTCGGCCAGCTTGCGAACCACCTTGTCTGGCACGAGTTTGCCAGCGGTCATGTATTTTTTAGCCTCCAGCCCGACGGGCGTGTGGCGTCGTATCGCAGCACGGAGAATTTCTCCGGTAGATATATGACTCAACCCATAATGCTGGGTGAGCCGTTTGGCCTGGGTCCCTTTGCCAGCACCTGGAGGGCCGAATAAAGCAATGCGCATAAGGACACATCAACTGTTGACAACGATCTGAGTGGCGGAATGACCTAAACCGAAAAAAGTCAGGCACCCGCGTCCACGAAAGGTATGAATCCAGAAGGCCTTTTCTCAACCGGAAGGCCCCCGATGGCTGCGCGTTGTTGATGAAGAAATGCCGTTCCTGCCTTCCTGGTGGCATCTACCCTTGGCAGCTAGGCATCCTCCTCCATAACTTCGGAGACCACCGCCGCCGACGCGCCAAGGGTAGATGCTTCCGCAGTCTCTTCTTCGTCTTCCAGCAGGTCGGGGATCTCCATATTGGAGGTGATGTAATCCAGCGCCAGCTTGACCCCGAAGCCGAGGGCGGTCTTAACGACCATGTCGAAAGTCTGCGATAGCACACCGGTCCGCTTTTCGGCATCGCCTTCGTAGACGATGAGGGGCACCCGATCTGCCAGGGCTGCCCGTACTGCCTCTCCTGCCTCGGCTCCTTTCGCCATACGGTATCTAGTCTCGTCGATGAGGGCATCGAGATAGCGTTCTACCAGCACGCGGTGCGTTCCTTTAAGGCTCAGATCCGGCTTCGGGCGTTTTCTGCCACCGAACAGCAGCCCCACGACCAGCCCAGCCACCAGAGCCCCTCCCACACTCACCAGTGGATTTTCAAAGATTGCTTTGCCAATGGAGGGCGCGATGGTCGTCACCTCTTCCTGTAACGCCTCCAGGTGCCCTTCGATGTGCTGATTCTTCATCTGAAGCCGTCGCTCGACCGCTTCCTTTCTGTCTTCTATGCGGGATGTTGTAGCCATAAACGTTGCCGGTTAAATACGCTTCGAATCAGATCTTTTTCTTGGCTTCACGGTGAGCCTCAGGATTGTCTTTCTCATTTTTTGGATCGGGATTGGCCGCCTCGACCATGACCTCAGCGGCCCGCTGCATTCTGTCAGGTCCCATACGGGACCAGTAGATGCCCGCGAGGAGAAACAGGACGCCTGCCACGATCAGGAAGCCCCAGGCCGGATGCCCGAGCCAGGCTCCAATACCAAAAGCAATGGCGGCGAGCAGAAAAAGCAACGCTACAGCGGAAATAACACCCACCACCGCGGTAACGATAAACTCGTTCTTCTTGGTCTCAAACTCGTGCTGCACTTCCAGCTTTACCAGTTCGACCTTCAGGTCTATCCACTCTCTCAGGTCGGCAACCAGCCCTTTCGAGTGATCCGAAATCCGCTCGACTTTGTTGCGGCCCGTCGGGAGTTGA
>DATGCC010000377.1:0-3887 GCA_035312345.1 Rhodothermales bacterium | reverse complement strand
AGCACGCCTACAACTGCCGTAGCACCAATGGCAACCAGGAAATACCACCAGTGCGTGGCCCAATCCAGCGTAAGACTTTTGCCTGCAATGCTATTGAAACCCGGCAGGGCCAGCGCCACCAGTCCGCCTGCCAGTACCAGCGCGAGGCCACTCAACAGCAACGCCTCGTACAAAAACTGCCCAGCCAGTTGCCCCCGCATAGCACCCAACGCCTTCCGCACCCCCACTTCGCGGGCACGCCGCGCTGACCGCGCTGTAGCGAGGTTCATAAAGTTGATGCACGAGATCAGCAGAATGAAAACGGCGATGGCTCCGAAAATGTAGAGCGCTGTCTGGCTGCCATTCGGACCCAGTTCCTGGCGCAGGTCCGATTGCAAGTGGATATCCGTGAGCGGCTGGAGGGCGAGGCTGTAGATGGTCCCGGTCCCCGACTGGTCGCCGACGTAGCGGGTGACATACTCGGGCAATTGCGACTGCACATCGGCCATCGCGTCCGGTGTGGTGAGCAGCGCATACGTGTAAAAAGTGCCCGCCGTCCAAAGGTTATCCAGGTCACGGCCTAAGCTCATCATCCTGCGTTTCCACGTTTCAAAAGAAAGCAACACATCAAACTGCAGGTGGGACTGCCGGGGCACATCGCGGGCGATGCCGGTGACCGTAAAGGCGAGCGTGTCGCTGAGGGTGAGCACCTCACCCATCGGGTCGGCCTCGCCGAAGTAGCGTGCTGCCGCCGATTCGGTCAGCACAACGGTATTGGGCTCGCTGAGCGCGGTCTCGGGGTTGCCTCTCACAAGAGGAAAGGTGAACACATCGAAAACCGATGCTTCGGCGAAGAACATCTGCGACTCATTAAACAGGTTGTCCTGATACGCCAGCGCGCCCTGAAAACGTTGGAAGCGAACCGTGTGCTCAACTTCCGAGAAGTCTTTTTCAAGCGTTGGACCAATGGCCGGATAGGAGCGGGCAAACGAGCTAACCTCGGCCTCGTCGGTATAATGCGAGGTGATGCGGACGATGCGATCCGCATGCTCCTGAAAACGGTCATACTGCTGTTCGTCGGCGATGTACAGTGCAATCATCAGAAAGCACGCCAGGCCAATAGCCAGCCCGGAGATGTTGAGAAACGCATACGCCCGGTGCTTCCGCAGATTGCGAAGCGTGACTTTGAAATAGTTTTTCAGCATGATCGGTCCTCGGACCTGTTGGTATGTCGAGGGTTTTCCTCGTAGGACGTAGGGACGAAAAAAATGGATCACATCGATCCAGTAGCGCAGGCGGGCAAGGCCTTCGCCGTGGCGTTCCACACGAAGGCGGAAAAGCTCATGCAGGTCGCCCTGGATATCTTCGAGCAGGTGCGGCGCGCAGAACCACGCCAGCAGCGCATCGGCCCATCTCGGCGGTCTGTATTGACATGGTTCATTCATACCGCAGGCTTTTGATCGGGTCGGTCAGCGCCGCTTTGATTGATTGGAAACTCACCGTCAGCAACGCAATCAACAGGGCCGTGCCGCCCGCGAGCGCGAAGATCCACCACGAGAGATCGATGCGGAAGGCGAAGTCTTCGAGCCAGTGCTGCATGGCGAAATACGCCAGCGGAGCCGCCACAATGAATGCCAGCACGACCAGCCGGACGAACTCTTTTGAGAGCAATAACACAATGCTGGTTGGCGAGGCACCGAGGACTTTGCGGATGCCAATCTCTTTCGTCCGCTGCACGACGGCATACGCTGCCAACCCGAGCAAGCCGAGGCACGCCACCAGAATGGCGAGCAGCGAGAACGTGGTGAACATTCGCCCGACACGCTGCTCGGCGCGGTACACAGCGGCATATTCCTGGTCAAGGAATTCGTACTCGAAGGGCCGGTGGGCGGCAAATTGCTTCCACGTATGCTCCAGTTCGTCCAACGTTACACGGAGGTCGCCCGGCGCGGTGCGTACCAGCAGATGGTAGACATTTTTGCCTGCCACCAGCACCAGCGGCTCAATGGGCTTGTGCAATGAATCGAAGTGGAAATCTTCGACCACACCTTTGACGCGCGTGTAGCCACCGATGCCGCTGCTGTACAGTATCTGTCCGACAGCCTCTTCTGGCGTCCAGCCAAAATGCTGCGCCGCCGATTCGTTCAGCAGAATGGTGAAAGGGGTTTCCTGCTCGCCCGGTGCAGCGAGGTCCGTTTCCAGCACCGGTTCGCCGCTCAGCAGATGCAGCCCCATCAGGTCGATAAAATCGTCGTCCATCTCGATGGTGTTGAGCAATTGCCGCTCGGCGTCGGTAGAGCCTGCGTTGTAGGTGCGGCCCGCCACGCCATCAATGGGCAGGTGTGAGGCCGTAGCGACTTGTTGCACGGAAGCACTTGAAGCGAGCGCTTCCTTGAATGAAGCTACCTGCGGACGTATGGTCTGGTCGATGGGCAGCACCACCACGCGCTCTTTGTCAAAGCCGAGTTCTTTGTTCTGGATGAACTGCAATTGCCCATAGATGACGAGCGTGCTGGCAATCAGGAACGTGGTGATGGCGAACTGGAAAACAACCAAGCCTTTCCGCAGCCAGATGCCCGACGATGAACTCCGAAAGCGCCCCTTGAGCACCTTAACGGGCTGGAAGTTGGATAGCACGAGTGCCGGATAGCTCCCCGCCAGCAGCCCCACCACGAGCCACGTCCCGGCGAGCACCAGTCCCGTCGTGCGGAGATCCCACATCAGCGTTTTGCCGGTGAGCGTGTTGAAAAGCGGCATCAGCACCACCACCAGCCCGATGGCGAGCAGCAGGCCAAGCCCTGTCGTCAGGAAGGCTTCACCCATGAACTGCGCAAACAACTGCATTTTATGCGCGCCGAGCGTCTTACGCATCCCGACTTCGCGAGCACGATCCACAGCGCGGGCGGTGGCGAGGTTCATGTAGTTGATGCACGCGATCAGCAGAATCAGCGCCGCGATGGCAGAGAAGATGTAGACGTACCGAATGTCGCCCTCCGGTGACCACTCGCCGCCCATGATGCCATGCAAATACACATCCGTCAGCGGCATGAGGTGGAGCCGGGGCGTGTTGGGGTTGTCTTCGCCGAAATAAGCGGTGAGCAAACCGGGGATTGCTTCTCGCACCCGTGCAAGGGCCTCTGGACTACTCAGCAGGATGTAGGTGTAATAGCTAGACGAATCCCAGGCGCGCTTTTGCGCAGCAGGCAGCGAGGCAAAAGAACCCACCATGTCAAACTGGATGTGCGAGTTGGCGGGCACATCCGCCATCACGCCCGTCACTTCGTACACATGGTTGGTGTTGATGAGCAGCGTTTGCCCGACTGGATCGGCGTTGCCAAAGTATTTCTCGGCGATGTGCTGCGTCAGCACGACCGTGTTGGGCCGATTCAGCGCCGTTTTTGTATCTCCCTGGATGAGAGGAAACGAGAACACATCGAAGAGCGAGGAGTCGGCGTAGACCCAGCCTGTCTCTTTGAAAGACTGGTCATTGACCTGCACCACCGCTTCCGAAGCTTGCTGGAGCCGAACATAATCAACGACTTCGGCCAGCGCTTCTTGCAATCCTGGTCCCGGCATCGTTGTGGTTTTAGCCACCGCGATCTCGGTCTTGTCGAAGATCCACGTCATGCTTACACGGGCGATGCGATCAGCCTGGGCATGGAAGCGATCATAAGAAAGCTCTTGCCGCACGAATAGGAAAATGAAGAGGCAGCATGCCAGCCCCACGGCCAGCCCAGTGATGTTGATGGATGCATAGCCGGCATGGCGCTTGAGGTTGCGCAGCGCGATGGTGAAGTAGCTTCTCAGCATAATCGGTCCTCGGGCCTGTTGGTATGTCGAGGGTTTTCCTCGTAGGACGTAGGGACGGAAAAAACGGATCACATCGATCCAGTAGCGCAGGCGGGCAA
>DATGCC010000376.1:0-2581 GCA_035312345.1 Rhodothermales bacterium | reverse complement strand
GTTGAACCCGTCGGGCACGCCCTGCCCATCGGCCAGTTCACCGGTGTCCGTAAGCCACTTCTCGCCGTACATAGCCCCGAGGATCTCACCGCCCCGGAAGTAGAAAGCACTGGTCGGGCCACCACGGAAAGCGTTGGCGTTAAACTCGGTGATTTCCTGCCGGGTGCGGTCGAAGACAAAGCCCATATCCAGCGTCATGTTGCGGCCACGCAGGATGCTAGCATCAAGGGTCGCCTCCAGCGTGTTCGATTCGAGCGTTCCTGCATTCTGCCACTGTGACTCGAACCCGAAGAAACCGGGCAGCGGCACCAGCAACAACTGATCTTCTACTTTGGCTTTGGCATAGACAACGGACGCGCTGAAACGATCGAGAAGGCCCATGTCGATGCCAAACTCTTGCTCTGTTTGCAATTCCGGCTTCAGGAAGGCATTGCCGAGCGTACCTTTGCTGATCTGCCCGTTGCTCAATGAGAACGTTTCGTACTGGGCGTCGAACTGAGGCCGGCCGCCGGCTGTGCCTAGCGAGTAGCGCACCTTGAATTCTTCCATGAAGTTTTTCAGCGGCCAGAAGTTTTCTTCTGACAACCGCCAGGCACCACTGACGCGGTAGTAGGTCTGCCAGCGTTCCTCGGCCCCGAAGAGCGAGCTTCCATCGCGACGAATCAGGAAGTCCGCGATGTACTTGTCGGCATAGTCACCGCCTACGGTCCCGTAGAAACCATCGGAGCGAATAATGCGGTTGGTCGAGGAGACGACCTTGTCCCCGTTCACATTAGAAAGATCTGGAATGCCTACGGCGGTGATCGTATTACCCGTCACAAACTCGAACTCTTCGTCCACGCTCTCGGCCTGGTACTTGAGCTGCGAACGAGCCGTCAACGCGCCAAAGGTTTTTCGGAAGGAGGCCGTTACGTCCGCATTGATTGCTTGCTCAATCGAATTGTTGCGCACGATCTGACCATCATTGAAGGTCGAAGGGTCGATACTATCGGTGCCCCGGTCAGCGAAGCGGGTAAAGTCGCCATCGGCCCGGTCGTAGCTGAAGTTGCCTTCGACGTCGAGCCAACTAGTTGCACTGTACCGTGCCCGCAGGTTACCCAGCACACGCGAGCGGTCGTCCTGTGTATCTACATTCTCGATCACATAGAGCGGGTTTTCTTCTACGCTGAGCGGGTCGGCCTGTACGAAGAGATTGCCATTCTCGTCCCGCGCTGAGAGACTTGCCAGCGGGTTGGTAAACATCAGCCCAAAGAACGGATTGAAACCCGAAGAACGGGGCACATCGCGCTCCGACTGTGAATAAAATGCCGTGGCCGAGAAGTTAAGCTTGCTCGTAACCCGGTGATCCAGGTTCATGCGAAAGCTCTTGCGGTTGTAGCCTTGCAACCCCAGCACCACGCCCTGCTGATCCAGGTTGGTGAACGAAGCGTGGAAGTTGGTCTTGGCGCTGTTCTGGCTAACCGAGATGTAGTTCGTATAGGTATTACCAGGATCGAAGAACTCCTCGAAGTTGTTAGTGAGCGTACCCGAAGCCGAGTAGGGGTTGTCATAGAACGACACACCGCCCAACACCGAGTTCGTCACCGTCCCAGGCCCGTACCCGTTCGACAGGCAAGTCGCGCACGAGTTGACATTGCCATCAGCGTCCAGGAAGTTGCCACTGCCGTCGATCTTGAGATCATGGGCATTGTTGGCGACGAAGTCCGTAGGCAACTGGTTGATGCCATACTCGTTACGGATGGTGATGCGGGTCTGGTTGTAGGGTACACTCCCGCCGCGCTTGGTAGTGATCTGAATGACGCGGTTCTGGGCACGGGCACCATAGAGCGACGAAGCCGCCGCCCCTTTCACAATCTCCATGCTCTCGATGTCGAGCGCGTCGATATCGACCTGGCTGGATCCCAGGATCACGCCGTCCACAATGTAGAGCGGCGAGGAACTCCCTGAGATGCTGGTAGAGCCGCGCAACCGCACCGAGGTGCCATCGCCGGGCTGCCCGCTGTTGCTCACCACTGACGCCCCCGCCACTTTGCCCTGCATCGACTCGATAGGGTTGGCACCAGGGGCCAGTTCCAGGTTCTTCGTGTCGAGCTTATCGACGGTGAAGGCGAGCTTTTTCTGCGGCGTCTCCGAGGTTACCCCCGTCACGACCATTTCCTCCAGTTGGAGGACATCTTCGGCCAGGGTGAAGTTCTGCGTCATCGTCCCCGCCGTAAGGGTAACCGCGCGGCTCTGCGAGGTGTACCCAACGAACTTGGCCGTAAGGGTGTAGGTCTGGCCTACATGAGAGGGATCTACGCTAAACGAGTAGCGCCCATTGAGGTCTGTAGAACCACCGAGCACGAGTTGCTCAATGACGACGTTGGCCCCGATGAGCGCTTCACCGCTAGCGTCCGTAACCGTGCCTTGAATGACGGTATCCTGTGCCAGAGCGATGCCTGGCAACAACATGCCGAAGCATGCTGCCAGTAGCAGTCTTTTCATAATGCTTTCCGATGAGTGGGTTAGGGGAAGACGGTTGCCTCTCTACCTGTTGCTAGGGTTTTCACCCTATCCGCTGATCAGGACACACTGTCGAATT
>DATGCC010000375.1:0-2392 GCA_035312345.1 Rhodothermales bacterium | reverse complement strand
CGGACGTATCGCTCGAAGCGACGTTGGGTGGACATGCTGGAAAGGCTCACGCTCCTACTGGCTAGCTCTACAGGGTGGGTACAAAGTCATCTCGCCAAGCAAGACGCAGCAGGCTCAAGAAAGGTTACAGGCTGGCAGGTTTATCAGGTTGACAAGTTCGGTTGCTAAAAAGTAAGGGGTTGGCATAGATAAGATCAGATGGGATGGGATGCCATTCGATCAGCGTCTCTACTAACTCAGCAGGTGAGCCGTAGTTGAAACGCCACTCACCTTCCTTCAAAAACAAGCCAAAATGAGCCTTCAGTCTTGGCATCGAAGGGGTTGTCCTCTTCGAATGTGGTGAGCGATGGTCTCACGGAGTTTATGGTAGTAGCGTGTGGCGGTGTCGCGGCCAGCGCCGACGAGGTTGGCGACGGTGCGCACCGGGGTGCCAGCGACGATGTGTTCGATGAGTCGTCGTTGAGTAGCGTGGGGTAATTTGCTCCGTCGTCTCTGCATAGATTAACCTAATAATGACTTAGGTCTTATCTATGCCAACCCCCAAAAGCATCCCTGAACCGTCTCGTCTAGCGGAGCAACGTCATCGGACGGGTGCGCATGCCGTCTGACGTTTCGAGGCGGTAGTAGTAGGTGCCGCTGGGCAGGTGTCCGGCATCGAAGGACAGCGCGTGCGGCCCGGCAGGTTGCGTGCCATCCACCAGCGTCTGAACCAGACGGCCCCGCACGTCGAAGATGCGGAGCGTGACGCGCTCGGTGCGGCTCAGCGTGTACGTAATCGTCGTCGCCGGGTTGAACGGGTTTGGATAGTTCTGATGCAGCGTGAAGCTCTGCGGGATCGGGTCGTCTTCGGTAGCCGTCGGGGTAGACGGGTCGGAGACGAAGCCGAGGGTGTTGAAAGAATCGCCGAGTACATCGTTCACCACGGTCGGCTCCAGGCCGAACCAGTCTTGCAGTACCGTCGCGTAGACCGAACGGAAGTCGATGTCGAACTTCAGATTGCCCGTCTGGTCGAGGTCGGACAGGTTGGGCGTCTGTCCATAGAGGCCGCCTTCCACACCCGTGCCGAAGAGAAACAGCGGAGCTGCCGTGCCGTGGTCGGTGCCCTGCGAGTCGTTCATATTCACACGGCGACCGAATTCGGAGAAGGTCATCACAAGTACCTCATCTTCCAGCCCGGCATTCTCGGCTTTGAGATCATCCAGGAATGCGGTGACGGCTTCAGCCAGATTCCGCAGCAAGGTTTCGTGCCGCCCCGACTGGCTGGCATGCGTATCAAAACCGCCGAGGCTGACGTGGTAGATGCGCGCGCCCAGCCGCCCCTTGATAAGCTGAGCTACGATCTCCAGGTTGGGCGCTAGCGGGTTGTTACCGGGGTAGTCTACTTTGTTCTCGCCATTCTGCGCCGCCTCCTGCACCGCGCTCGCGTACTGAAACGAATCGTTGGCGATAGAGCGGACAAACGCCATCTCCGCGCCATACGTCGTGTCCGGCAGGTTGTCCACATTGTAGATGATACCTTCCTCAGCAATGCGGGCAAACAAATCAGGCGAAGCCAGCGACATGCCCATGTTGGCTCCTTCGCCCTGAAACAGCATCGACGAAATGCCACCCATCTGCACGGCCAGCGGGTAGTCCGGTGGTTCTTCCTCGAAGTTGGGGAATTCAGAACTCAGATAGCGTCCGAGCCACCCCGTCGTCTCCGAGTCATATTCCGTCGCTGCCGAGAGCCAGATGTCCGTCGAAGAAAAGTGAGAAAGCGAGGGCGAGGGATAACCGACGTTTTGTAGAATGGCCATCTCGCCTTCCTCGTAGAGCGGCCGCACATTGAACGACGGATTGAAACCCAACTCGGTGCTGAGGGCCAGCGTCTGGGTTTTGGGGATGGCGAGGCCAGGTCGGGCGTTGTAATACAACGCATTCTCCTTCGGAATGATGGTGTTAAGACCATCGTTGCCACCGCTCAGTTGGACGAGCACCAGCACGCGGTCGTTCTCCAGACTGCGCAGGTGCTCCAGCAACGGCGTCTGCCCAAAAGCACGCAAGGGGCGACCGCTCAGCATGATGGCTCCCCCGGCGGCAGCCAACCCCATCCCGCTCAGAAAGTCGCGACGCGACCACCGGGCGTGGTCGGCAGCGTGTGCCTCACCGTGTTCAAGACAGCTTCCGTGACGGGGCGTAGCGGGCTGGGGATGGTGGTCGTGGTCACACATGGTGATTGGGGGTTTGTTGGTTTGTCAAGTTACAGGTTTATCAGGTTAGCAGATTTCTTTTCGATAACCGAACCTGCTAACCTGAAGCCGAGCGTAGCGAGGCAACTTGCTAACCTGTAACTAAGTCAGTTGAAATTCCGGCGTCTGAGTCAGGTAACGGGTGAAATACAGGAGCAAGCCGG
>DATGCC010000374.1:0-7805 GCA_035312345.1 Rhodothermales bacterium | reverse complement strand
GGTGCATTACAGCCTTCGCACCAATCAGGTTGTGCCCGATTCGCTGGCCGACACCGATGCCTGGGATATTGCTTTTCAGGGGACTTCCATAACCGTTAACGGACAGGCCCAGATTGTAGATGTCGCGTTCGACGCGCTGGTCGAGGCTCCAGAAGAAGGGTATCACGCTGATGAGGAAGAAAATCCTGCTATCCCATCGGGCAATGGCGAGGGGTGGTACCTGTATGATTCGACTACGCATGTTGTTACTGCTGTACCAGCACGCACCATCGTGTTGAAGACCCCGGAAGATACGTATGCGAAGGTAGAGATAGTGAGCTACTACGACGGCCAGATCCCTGGTGTGGGCGCGCCGCGTTATTTTACTTTTCAGTATGTTCATCAGCCAGACGGGTCTCGGCAGTTTTAGGGCCTTTGTGGTTGCTGCCGGTGCACAGATAGGCATCCATTCCGCAGACAGGCCCTTAGAGGTGATGCGGGTAGATGTTACAAAGCACCTTGTGGACACTGCTTTTTGTAATGACCGGGCCCGCCTGTTTTATTTGAATCATGTCATAATAGGCGTATAAAGCGTTTTTTGGCGAAAATGATATTTTGGCCTGGTGTTTGTTTAAGGAGGAAGACAGTGCAGCAAACCACCACCTATACGACTGGAAATCATTATGGCAAACGTAGTAACAGCTAACCCAAACGGTCTGGATTTTACGAAGAAGAAGTGGGCGGCCGAGCATCTCTCTCAGCGTATCGAAGCCGCCATCTATGACCCCAATGTGGACATGGTGGCCTTTCTGGGGTTGTTGCAAACCTACAACCAGCAGCTGATGACGCTGAAGCGGGGCCGAAGCGCGAGTAAGCAAGCTGCCTGAGCAACAAGAGCAAAATGTTGATTCAGGCGGGCAGACAAGGAACGCCCTGGCGTGGTGTACAGGGTTAAGACAAGAAGCTACTGCGCCGATAACAAACAGCGAGTCTGGCAGGCCGGATTGGTTTCGAGTCCTGTGTAGTCGTGCAGACTCACCCTGCCCATGCTGCTGGTATGATGTAGTGCATGAGAGCCTCTGAGGTTTGAGGTCGGTGGGGATTAGTCGGTTTCTCCATCAAAGCGGACTTCTTGTCATGTTCCTGCCCCGCCTAACTGTGTTGAACGAGCAGTACGCCATCGGACGTACACTGGATACAACGGCTGCCTTTTCCATTTCCTATCAGGCCTGGGACCTCAAAACAGAGGATCAGGTCGATCTCAGAGAATATTTTCCTTCGGCTCTAGCGGCCCGCGTTGACGACGGGATCAGGGTAGAGGCGCGCCGCGACGATCTGTTTCGCTACGGTCGCGATCAGTTCCTCAAAGAGGCAGAGGTGCTGGCGAAGATAGCTCATCCCAACCTCGTCCGGCAGGTTCACTACTTTGAGGCCAACCAGACGGCGTACCAGGCTATGGAGCACCATCCAGGTGCGCTGTTGGCTTCGGTGCTACAGAAGAAAGGCGGTATTCTTCCCCTCAAAACGGCGATCACTTTGCTGATGCCTGTCCTGGAAGCGTTGCAGGCGGCGCACCAGCATGGCCTGATGCATGGTGCCATTTCTCCCGGAGCTATTTTCCTTTCCAAAAATAATGGCCCGATCCTGCGCGATTTCCGCACAGCACATATCATGCTGGCCCAGCGGATGGGAGACATCGGTACCCTGGTAGAAGAAGGGATGATCGCGCCCGAGCAGCATCAGGCAAGCGGGAAGCAAGGTCCCTGGACCGACATTTATGGTGCCGCTGCCATGATGTACGAACTGCTTGCAGGAGCGTCACTGCCTGCTGGCCCGCAGCGCGTGGAGCAGGATGACGTTCCTGCACACCTGGAAGCCGTGAACAGCCTGACACCTGCATTGCGCGATGTGTTAATGCGGGCGCTGTCTCTAGACCTGGGTGCGCGACCCCGGTCAGTGCAGGCGTTTCAGCAACAACTCGTCCAGGCGCTCGAACAGAAGAAGACGGTGGTAGCCGCCCCGCCCTCTGTCCAATCAAAAGCAGTCAAGGCCCAGGATGCGCCAACCAGCACGCCTGCGTCACCCCGTACCCCCGTGGCAGAGAAGCCTGCCGAGCCAGCATCGGTAGCAAAGAAAGAGGAGCCGGTCTCCGAAAAACCGGCAGCAAAAATCGAAGAAGAAGCCGTCAAAGCCACGTCACCCATTGAGAAGAAGCCTGCCGCTGCTCCAGTGCCGGCGACGGAAGATCCCGTAGAGATATCGCCGGACGCACCGGTAGAGATTGAACTTACCAATGAATTGGAATCGCTACCAGCAGCAGAAGAACCTGTCGAGGAGACGTCGGCCGCTGAGGTATTGACCATTCCGTCGGCTAAAGAATGGGCCGACCGGGTGACCCAGGCCAAGGTATCCTCCAAGACGGAAACGAAAGCGCCCGAGCCAGCACCGGCGGTTGAGGACGAGCCGGAGGCGGTGGAGCCACTTCCCGTGCCAGAAGCACCCGAGAAGCAGGAGGAAGCCATTCCAAAGGCGTCTTCTGCATTTTCACCAAGTGGTCCAACCAAACCCAGCAAGGCGACTCGGAAGAAAGACCGCAAACAGCAGAGACTCACAGATCGAGCATCACAGCCTTCCCAAAAGCGATACATTCCGGTGCTGGTGGCCTTCTTGGTGGTCAGCATTGTGGCCGTGCTGGGTGCTTTTGCCCTTCTGAAAAACGACGGTAGCGAGCAGACCCAGTTTGCCTATTACAAATCCCAGGGCGATTCTCTGTTTGCCCTTGCCAACTATGCCGACGCCAAGGCCGAGTACGAGCGGGCGCTCACGGCTATGCCCTCCAATGAAGAGGTAGCCCAGCAACTCGACGCCACCAATCAGCGATTGGCCGAGGTAAGCGCAGAGCGCTATACCGAGTATATGGACCAGGGTGATATGCTCTACGACCATGCAGACTCGTTGCTGCAGGCAGGCGATGCCCTTGCTTCACTCACATACTTCAACGAGGCCAACAAGGCTTATTACGAAGCGCTACGTTATCGGCCGGATGATCCAGTGGTACTAGAAAAAGGCCAGTTGACCGCCGATGGCATGGACCAGGCGCTCCATCAGCGAAGTGAAGAGGCCGACAACTCCCGCGAAGAAGAAAGCGAGCGGGTTGATCCGGTCCTCGTGCAAAGGGAACTCTATGATGGATATCGCAGGCAGGGCGATACGCTGTTTGAACAGGCCGATTACGAAGGCGCTCGGGAGAAATATAGCCTGGCACTTAGCAACCAGCCGGGCGATGCCTATACCTCGAACCGCATCAAGGAAATCGACACCTTGCTACAGGAGGCTAGCACGGAAGAGCAATTCCAGCGGCACCTCACCCGAGGCACAGCGCTGTGCAACCAGGGTCGTTGTGCCGACGCCAAAGGGGAGTTTCAGCGGGCCCTGGAATTAAAGCCAGCATCGGCTCAGGCCCAGGCCGGAATGGCACGGGCAGATAGCATGATGGCATCGGCCCAGCAGCAGGAGCAGCAGTATCAGTATTACCGGGGTCAAGGTGATGCCCTGGCCACCAAAGGCAGCTATGCAGATGCCATCAAGAGCTACGAGCAGGCGCTCACCTTCAAGCCGGGAGATGCTTATATAGAGCAGCAGATCACTGCTGCCAGCAAGGCCGGCGCGGCCAAAGAAGAAGCCCTCTCCCGGCGTGAGTCCGAGGACGGGGTCTATAAAGTGGCCGAGCAGGCACCGCAATTGATCGGCGGCCTGGGAGAACTCCACCAGAAGGTCGAGTATCCTCAAAAAGCCTATAATGCAGGCGTAACGGGCCGCGTCTATGTGCAGTTTGTTGTCAATGAACAGGGCCGTGTAGAAAACGCCAAAGTGGTGCGTGGCATCGGTAGCGGCTGCGATGAAGAGGCGCTACGCGTAGTGAAGCAGGCCCGTTTCGAGCCCGGTCAGGTAGATGGGAAGCCCGTGAAGGTGCAGCACACCCTGTTCATCAACTTCGTCAAGTCCGAACGGGAAGAGGAATAGGTTTGGACAGGAAAAAGATGAGTGGATAGCAGAAAAAGTCATTCTATCCACTATCTACCATCCACCCAAACCTCGCCCTTGCTTTCAGTTCGAGATTGAAAGGGAAGAATCTTGAACCGGAAACCTGGAACGTGGAACCCGCCAACGGGCGGCTGCCAGCCAGCCACTTCGCATCAGGATGAGTAGCACAAGGGGCAGGACTACCGGCGGGAGTGCCTGTGCCCAGAAGGGCCAGCCCAGCACCAGGATCAGGGTAGCCAGGGCCGTCGCGGCCAGGTACATCCACAGCCAGGAAGGCTCCCAGCGGCGGCGTAAGACCACGAAAAGGATCAGATGGGTGGGCCAGGCCCAGAGCAGGTTGAGGTTGTGCTGCGTAACGGTGTGCAGGGAAATGAACCAGAGAAACACGACCAGCACACCGGCCAGTCCTATCACGCCAAACAAGAAACTGTCGAAGATACGGCGTGACGGATTTTTGTCGCGTACATCCAGCACGGTAAGAACGAGACCGAGCCCAAAGAGGAGCCAGCCGATGATGGCAGGCCAGGGCCAGGCTGGTTCCACAGGTGCGCTTTCGATAGACCAGGCCATCGTATCTGTGCGCGTCACCAGTGGCTGAATGCTGCCATCAATGGTGATGGTGGCCCCGTCAAAAGCTTGGTGGAGATAGTCCGGCAGAAACATCGTCTCGTGGGGCGTGGCAATGCGGTCCGCAGGGAGCCCCAGGCCCATGTCCATACCCGCGTCCAAGAAGGGTTTCTCGACAGCATAAAGATCAATCAACTGGCGGAAGGTCAGGCCCGGATCGGCAGGCGTGAGGTGCACCGCATTGCCCAGCACGTCTTCAAACACATCGCGGATGCGGGTAGCGCAGTTGTCGAAGAAAAAGTCGTAGCGGTAATAGCGGTTTTCCGGCAGGGCGTTGATCCGCAGAAAGTCAAAAATGGCTTGCTGCTGGCCCGGGCTCAGGTTCAGCACTTGCTCAACAACAGGGCGATCTTCGAGCCGATAACCGTGCATGGCTCCGGTAAACGACTGGATACTCAACGCATAGTCGAGTTTGCCGTAAGCGAATTGCCCGATGAAGACCAGCGGGTTGCCAAAGGTAAAGGTGCCGTAATTGAAAGAGGTGTCGATATCTTGAATAGGATCGTAGACACGAATTGCACTGTGGCCGAACATCGAATACGCCGCGTCGCCGGGCATAATCGTGAGGAGGGATAGCTGTGCCTCATCCGAGAGGACCATCTGCGCCTGAGCAAGAGGCACAGATGCATGGAAGGCAACCAGCAGTCCCATCCAGCATCCTATGGCAGCAAATCGATTCACAACCCCTTCTCGGTTACAAGAAAAAAGCGGCGATTGGAAAAACACCATACCGGCGGACAAGTTGCGCCACCTCCTGTGACCCTTCCCAACACCCATACCGGCATTCCTACACTTCATACGTCCAGTCATCCACAACGCCGATGATAATCACATTGGCAGAGACCCCGTCGGTTTCCATAAGCTGGGCCACCACCGCACCTTCCTTGGCGACAAGCACATAGTCGCCCACGCCTGCGCCATATCGGGGGTCGAGGGCCAGCATATCCTGCTCACCCTCCAGGTTGCCTTCTGCATCTACACGGTGGACGACGAGCAGCTTTGCAGGTCGAAAAGCTTCTTGTTTTCGGGTAGCAACGACGGTGCCCGTGACTTTGCAGAGTAACATGTTGGTTAGATTTTATGAGGCAAACAGCAGGTGAAATAATATAACAGATCAGTCTATACAACAATGTTACAAATAGGGCCTCAAGGCCTGAAAACGGCTTTTTTGATGGAAACGTGCATGAGCAGGCTTCCGCAAAACAGGTGGAATAGCGCCAAAAAGGGGAAGTAATCTAGGCACAGGTTTGTGCAGATAGTTTAGGTGAAACTGGTCTGTGCTTATTCCGGTTAGTTTCCCTCCAACGATACCCACAGCTTGATGTGAGAGACATATGTACAGCACGAGAGGGATAGAAGCCGTGGCTACCATCACCGAGCTTCGGTCGAAGACATCGGAGTTGGTAGAACACGCTAAGGAGATTGAGCGTGGCATCCTTGTTCAGAAAAACAACGAGCCGTATGCGGTTTTGATTAGCTACGATTTGTATTTGAAACTCCTGGCCAATAGCGACCTGACTCCTCGCAAGGGAAAGAAGAAAGGCGCGTGAGTACGGCAAGGCTGTAGCGTAGCAAAACAGCATGAAAGGCGAGACATGAGCGGGCGACACGTCCCTGCTCGTGTCTCGCCTTTTGCTATTTGGTCAAGAGTTTGAGTTCTTCCAGCCGGCGGATAATGCTCTCACGGCTCATCGTACGATATTGCTCCGGCAGCAAGTCGCGGCTGGTGCATTCGAGCACAGCGCTCAGGGTTTGCCGCTCCACTTCGAGCGGATAGGTGGGTGGGATGAAATCGTCCACCACATGTTGCATGATCTCGGTCGTCACGGTGCCGTCTCCGTTGGCAGCAGCACGGAACTTGGCGCGGGTCATCAGCGCCTCCATGTCGGCTCCGCTGAAAGTCCGCTCGCCGTTGAGCAGGCTTTCGGGCACCTCATCCATCGGCAGGTTGATGCCGGTACGCCGCATCATCACCCGGAGTAGTTCCTCGCGGCCCTCGCGGGTAGAAGGATAGAAAAGGGCGATGTGTTCTTCGGCACGGCCCTGGCGTTTCAGGTCTACTGGCATCAGGTCCGGGCGGGCCGTGACGAGAAAGAAGATGACGCGGCCTCGGTGCTTTGAGTTGCTCATGAAGGCCGCGATCTGCCCGAAGACGCGGCTCGACACGCCGCTGTCGCCCGAGGCATCGCGGTTGCCGAGCATGGCATCGGCCTCGTCGATCATCACAGCGACGGGCGTCATGGCTTCGAGCAGGTTCAGGATTTTCTCCAGGTTACCTTCGGTGACGCCCTGCCACTGCGAGCGGAAATTCTTCAATTTCACCATCGGAATGCCAATTTCTCCGGCAAAACAGGTGATGATGAACGTCTTGCCTGTGCCTACGGGGCCGCTGATGAGATAGCCCATGGGCATCACGTCGGGGCGGTTGTTGCGCAGGGCGCGGGCAGCCTGCCGCAGGTGTTGCTTGGCCTCGTCGTGGCCTGCTACCATGTCCAGATTGTAATCTGTCTCGATGAATTCGAGCATCCCATAGGCTGACTCCTCGATCATCTCCTTCTTCAACTCGGAGAGCATCTCGAAGGTGAGCTTGAGCCGGTTTTCAAGCGTGTCGGCCAGGATGGTGCGAAGCTGGATATAGCTGAGGCCCGACGTATTTTGTGCCAGCGTGGAGGTGGGCACGGCGGCGTGTTTTTCAAACACCTCCTCGCGGCCCTGGATGTACCATTTCGCAAAATTCCCTCGCGCCTGCTCGTTGGGATGCTGGATCTGGATCTCGACCGTCCAGGGACTTTGCACAAGCGGTTGGCTGAGGTCGCTCAGGTTCTCCGTCAGCATCACGGTGGTGAAGTCGCTGCGGAGGAAGAGCGGATCGTGCGACCAGCGTTGCAGAAAGACCAGTGCGCTGCGGTCCTCTGCCGAATACATCGATGCCTCGGCCATCGGAATGACGGTTTCGGCATAGTCGATGACGCAGGCGATGCGTTTGCCTTCGGAGAGGCGCAGGCGGAAGTAGTTGTCGAGCACCGAGAGCACGCGCACCGGGTCCTTCGGCAGCTTCTTCGCGTAGTCAGTGCCGAAGATGGTGTCGTAGCCCGAGAGGGCGCGGTTGAAGTCGGCCTGCGACGCTTTGTCGGCAAAATGGATACCGGCAGAGC
>DATGCC010000373.1:0-5136 GCA_035312345.1 Rhodothermales bacterium | reverse complement strand
CCAAACGCAGCAATCTCTATTATGTGACCCAGTGGGATGTCGAATCCCGCAAAGTCACGCGCTACGTTTTCAAGTTGAGCGTGCAGGGCAGCGTCTGGCCGCTGGTGAGCATAGAAGACGTAACGGGACGGGGGCTCGACTTGCTCTACGATGCATCAGGACAGCTGACAGGGATTCGGCAGCGTCTCGAACAACGCACGCTACAACTCGAATACACAGGCGCAAACCGGATCGCTAGCGTTTCGCTGGCTGTACCGGGCTACCCACGTCATCGGCTGATGCAGTATGAATACAACCAGCAGGGACAGCTTGCAGCGGCCTACGACGCCCTCGGGTTTGCAGATCGGTATACGTATGACGAGGCCGGGCGGATCAAGCGAGAGACCGTCAAGGATGGCGGCGTCTTTTCCTTTCAGTATGATGATACGGGTCGCTGTGTACGCCGGGCCGGTTCGGACAACTACGACGCCCGATCACTCCGTTTTCTGGATACGGCGGGCCTGACCGAGGTAACAGACAGCCACGGACACATCACCCGCTTCGAGCGGTTGCCCAGCGGACAGGTCATTACCGAGATCAACCCGCTCGGCGGGATCACCAAGACAGAGTATGATGAGCATGGTCGCATCGTAGCCAAAACGGATCCGCTGGACAACGTAACGCACTACGAATACGACGACCAGGGTAATCGCAGCAAGAGCATCAATGCATTGGGTTTTGCCGATGAATGGACCTTCAACCAGGCCCATCAACCGCTGACGTTTACCAATCCAGCGGGCTATACCTGGCAATGGCGCTATGATCAGTATCAGCGACTGGTTGTTAGCGAGGATCCAGAAGGCAACAAATATACCCTGAGCTACGATGGCCAGGGCAACTTGGTGCGGGTGATGGATCCGCGAGGCTATACCCTGCAGCAATATTTTACCAGCAACGGTGTGCTTCGGGCCTCCACCGACTGGGGAGGGCATACCAGCAAGGTAGAGATCGACGAGTTTGGGCGGTTGGGAGCTGAGGTTGACCCGTTCGATCACCGGACGGAGTATCAGTATGACGAAAAAAGCCAGTTGCTTCGGGTCGATTATCCCGACGGCACCTATCGGGCGTACAACTATGATGCGGCTGGAAATCCCATTCGGGTCACCAACCAGAACGAACATACCACGCAGTACCGGTATGGCCCGTGTAAGCGCTTGCTACAGCGGATCGATGCGCTCGGCAACACCCTGATGCTGGAATGGGGCAGCGAACTGGCGCAGCTTAAATCCGTCACGAATGCCAAAGGAGCCGTTTATCGGTTCTATTACAACCCGCTGGGCACCGTCCAGAAAGAGATCGGCTTCGAGGGGAGCACGCTGGAATATGAATTCAACGCCGCTGGCCAGCGTACGGCCAGCATCAACGGGTTGGGCGAGCGGAATGAATTTCAGCGGGATGCGCTGGGGCGACTCGTCGGGCACGAACTGGCTGATGGCAGCCAGGCGTCTTTTAGCTACGATGCTGCCGGTTCGCTGGAAGCAGCCACCAACCAGGACAGCGAACTCCGGTTTGTGCGAGACAGCCTGGGCCGAGTGATCCAGGAAGAGCAGAACGGTGTCACGCTAGAGCGGCGCTACGATGGCATAGACCGGGTTCGGCACCTGCAATCATCGCTGGGCTTTCAGGTCGATTATACGGTCGACGGGAATGGTGATTTAACGCAGGTTACCATCAATGGAGAAGCACAGGATGCTACCACGATGGAGCGGAATGCACGCGGGTCTGTAGTGCGCCGCACGCTCGCAGGGCAACAGGTATTAGAGCAGGAGTATGATCCCTTGCAGCGCCTGGTCAACCAGACGTTGGTTCAGTCAAGCAGTGCCTTTGCACCAGGGCTGGAGACGGCTGCTACGCTCGTCAACCGTAGCTATTTGTACGAGCAGGATCAGGTTGCTGCTATCCGAGATGCACACTGGGGTAGCACCGCCTATGTCATCGATCCGTTGGACCGGGTCACGCAGACGCTCAAAGAAAAAGGCGTCAGCGAATGGTTTCAGTATGATGGCGATGATAACCTGACCCGCGTGGCAACGGAGACGCAAACCACCACGCTGACGTACTCCGACGGCAACCGGCTCCTCCAGAAAGAGGAGACGGTCTATGAATATGACGCCCAGGGCCGCCTCGTCCAGAAAACTGAACCGGGCGCAGAGGGGCAGGAACAGATCTGGCGCTATGACTGGGATCCCCAGGACCAACTCCGGGCCTTTACCAACCCGGACGGCGAAACCTGGCACTACACCTACGATCCATTTGGTCGGCGCATCGCGAAGCAAGCACCCGAGGGCAGCACAACCCGCTTTGTGTGGGATCGGGATGTGGTACTGCAAGAAGTTCAGGGTGAAGCGGTAGCGGCAAGCTGGGTTTTTGACGGCTTTGTACCGCTCTGCAAGCTCGAAGGCGGGCACCTCTATTCGGTTGTCACCGACCACCTGGGCACCCCCCGCGAGATGATCAGCCAGGCGGGCGAAGTCGTCTGGCGGGCTACCTATTCGACCTGGGGCGTGGCAGAAGTCGTCCAGGCCGGAGAAGTCGATTGTCCGGTGCGGTTCCAGGGTCAGTGGTATGATGCCGAAAGCGGGCTGTATTACAACCGCTATCGCTACTACGACCCGTCCGCCGCCCGATATATTAGCTTAGATCCCATCCGGTTAGCCGGGGGTAGCAACATCTACAGCTACGTGTTCAATCCCACCATGTGGATTGACCCGCTCGGTCTGGGAATCAGCAATGTCAATACCTCGTCGAATACAACCCATATCACGTATGTGGGGACAAAAGGCGGAGAGCCCTATGTGGGGTATGCCAGTAGGCCCGGCAACCATACTGGGGAGAGTGTGCTGTCGTATCGGTATAGCAGTAACTATGCGGCAGAAGGACTTGACGGGCCGCCTACTGTTGTTTTTGTAGAACATGGCCAGACGAAGCTGCAGAGCCAGTATGCGAAAGCTCGAGCACGTGGTCTGGAACAACGGTATTTTGAACAGCATGGGGGACTAGATGGAACAGCAAATAGACAGAACCCGGTGGGTGAAGGAAATGCGAACAGAGATGTGTACCTTGAAGAGGCCGATAAGGTACTGGCAGCGCAGCAAAGCTGTTCGGACTAGCGCGATCTTGAAGCTCGCAGGAAGACATTTAACATCAGAAAGTGCAAGCTGCAACCCACATGAAACGTTTTGTATGGAAAGAAGGCGGGCTGGCCTCGTTCAAGCTCAAGGAGGACCTGTATACGATAGGGCAAATGCTCAAGAATCCCTATTTTATATTCTTCAAGGTATCCAGCGAAGATGGCCCGTTTGACGGCATCGACCTTAATGAAACCCCCGTGCTTTTTACCATTCCGGTCGCACGTGACTTCATGCAGCAACGGGCAGTTGAGAAGATCAAGGAGGGCGTCGTGCCCAGGGACAATCCGAAACTTCCTACTCTGTGGATCCAGGCCCGCAACTGTTTCCAATGCGATTACCCTTGGAAGGGCGGCGACCTGGTTAAGATTGACCCAGAAGTAGGCAACCGGGGGATCATGAATCCCGTCGTGAAACGCGATATCGACCCGGATGATACCGAGACGCTGGAGCAGTACGAACTCACGCATATCTGGACCGATAAATTTCTGACGGCTCGGCTCATTTTGAGTCTGGAGCGGGGAGAGAACATCGATCCGCTCAAGGAGAAAATTTTCTTCGGGACAGATGCCTATGGCCTGTTTGGGTGAAAGCGGGTTAGGAAGGTGGCCTCTGAATTGACCCTGAAGCCTGCGGAGAGAATATGGATGAGGCTGTCCAACATACCCTGCGCGTCATGGAGCGCCGCTCGCGGTGGTTTCGCAATATGGTGATTGCCGTGGTGATGATTCCCGTAGCATCAGGTGTGTGGGCGCTGGTAGCTGGAAGCTGGCTACCGCTCCTGGGGCTATTGGTGCTCGTGCCCGTGTGCGTCCTTTTCTTGCTACTCGACGTACGGGCACTGCAGCAATGGCAGCGTTATCTGTTTGCCCGGTGGCAAGACGGCAGTATCAAGCTCGACGTTTTTGCCCACGCTATTGACGCCATGCCCAAACTCCCGAAGCATACTTTAAAGGCCATGCTTGACACACTGCCGACGCAGGATCTTGACGCCCGCATTCGGCAGCCTTCTGCGACGACCCGCGAGGCGCTAATCGCCACCGTAGAGGCCATCAGTCGATATGAGATAGCGCGGCAAGCCTGGATCCTGGGCGGCGTGGTGGTGGCGCTGGTCAGCGTCATCGGTGCGGTGGTGCAGATGGTGTGGTTGCCGCTGGCTGGCCTGCTGGTTCCTGGTTTGTTGCTTCTGCTATGGCATCGTTATCAGCAGCGAGGAAGGCATCACCTGAAGACGCGCATGCAGTCGTTGGTGGATGAGCCGGACTTCGAGCCGGACATCTACCGCGCCCGTACCGCGCGGCTGGATGCAACCGCTCTTGCCCCAACCGATGAGCCAATAAGCTCTTGGGTTATCGACGAGACCGTTATTCAAGCGCTCTGATAGAAAAAAATGGAAGCGCCTTCCACATACCAACCGGGTCAGCCTATCTATCTGGATTACTGCGCCACGACGCCGGTCGATGAGCGCGTCTTTGCCAGGATGACTCCTTTCTTTACGACACATTTCGGCAATGCGACAAGCAGGCACCATGCCTTCGGGTGGGATGCCCGGGAAGCCATGGAAACGGCACGCTTTCAAGTGGCCGCGCTCATCAACGCACGACCCGGTGAGATCGTGTTTACCAGTGGGGCTACAGAAAGCATCAACCTGGCCATTAAAGGGGTCATGCAGCCACATCGGAATGGCTCGCCGCATCTTATCACCACCGCCGTGGAGCACAGCGCTGTTCGCAACACCTGCCGGTTTCTGGAAGCGCAGGGCGTTGCCGTGACCTATCTGCCCGTAGATTCTGCCGGGCGGATCGACCTGGATGAACTGGAAGCCAGCATCACCCCGCAGACCCGGCTGATTGCTGTGATGGCCGCCAACAACGAAATCGGCACCTGCTATCCACTCGCCGAGATCGGGCAGATAGCCCGCCGCCACGGCGTGCTGTTTTTCACCGATGCTACGCAGGCAGCAGGAAAA
>DATGCC010000372.1:0-6542 GCA_035312345.1 Rhodothermales bacterium | reverse complement strand
ATAGCGTTGCGTGTCGCCTTCAATGTATTCAAACGGATCGGTCTGGTTGCGCACCTGTCGGTCCTGGTGCTGGATCTGGCCGCCGCTGGCTGTATAGCGATACGTGGCAAAGGGCTGGTCGTCCACGGTGACGACGACCTCGTAGGTCCCATCCTTCAGGATATCTGCAGCTGAGAAACCGCCGCTGCCGTCATTGCGCAGGCCGACATCGAGCCGTTCCCAGTACGGTGGAAAATCTACCGGGTTCGACCTATCCGCCATCGGCCAAAAAGCCACGACCTGTCCACCTCGTTTGACCTTCACGTTCATATCGCGCGACGTTTTACGGCCCAGCGGGGAGTCCTTATCGCGGAGCCAGATGGAAAAGGACGGCGTGGCAGCGGGGTTGTTTTCGGGAATATAGATGTAGGCGTACTCGTCCCACGGTCCCTCGAAGTAGTAGCGCGTTTCGGGGTTGTAGGGATCGTCGCTTTCAGCGACTTCCACGGTGAAGGGGAAGCGGTAGAACGGCGTGCCCTCGACGAGGAACTCCAGCACGTAGTCGCCGGCACCAAGCGGTTGTTCGGGGGGCAGGTTGGGATACATCACCCAGAACGGCGGCTTCTCTTTGCGGCCCTCGTAGAACTGCGTCTCTACGACGGTGCCATCGGCGCGTTTGACCTGATGGGCAAGGCGAGCGCCCGTGGTATGGTTGTAGGGCGCAATATGCTGCGGGTCGTGGAAGTCTGGCAGGAAGAGGGCGCGGATGTTGCCGTCGATCTGGAGGATACCCGTCTGCCAGGTGACCTGCGATTGGAGGGCGTTGAGCAGGTCGGAGTAGAGCGGGGCGGGGGGTGGAAACTTGTCGTTCCACTGGATGTCGGCCCCGCTGGAGAGGGGGGTGTCTTGCGCCTGTGCAGGCAGAGCCAGGACGAAGAATAGCATACAGAGCAAATGGACGATGAATCGAGATGAGGATTGCATGGGAGCCTCCCTGAGTGAAAAATGAAGCGTGTTCTGACCGGGTTATTGAGTTACGCGACAGATGCCGGGCAATTGCATCATTTAACATTGACGAGCACGTCGATGACGCCCGTACCCGATCCATTGAACGGAGCCAGCGCTTTGCCCAGCACCATGCCGAAGCCCAGCTTGTCGAGGTCGGCGCGCATGGCGTGGCCGGGGGTGCTGCTCGTCACCAGCAGGTCGCCCCTGCGGATAGGACCGTTCTCGCCGGATACCTTCGTCGGGACGACGCCGATGACGCCCATCGGTACCTTGTCCGAGAGGTCGGCGTCCTTCTCACCGAGCAGCACGCCCGGCTTGGTAGCGTAGACGCCCACCACACGCGACGAGTAGGCTTCGGCGGACTGCTCCACGGTGTGGTCGGTGCGCTCGGAGATGACGAGCACGTCGCCCGGCGCGTATTCGGCTTTTGCGCCTTCCACGGCGAAGGCTTCGGCGAGGTCAGCGGCGGGGCTGGTGAAGGTGCCATCGGCAGTCACATTGCCTGCATTATCGACGCTGAACCGGAGGTTGCTGCCCGCGAAGCCGCTGTAGAGGGGGCCGCTGCCATCCTGTACAGCGTGGACGGTAGCGTCCGTGCTGTTATTGGTGAAAGTGCCTCCATGTCGGGCGGCGCTATTGACGTCAACGCCATTGCCATCGGCATGACCTACGTAGAGGCCATGGCCCTCGGCCGCATCGACTTGAAAACCGTTGCTGGCGTTGCTGGTGAAGAAGCTTGGCGTCGGACTGCCGGCCTGACCAACGTACACGCCGTCTTCGCCTACCGACAACATGTGTATGCCGCTTCTTCCTGCACCTCTTACGAACATGCCGTCGTCTACTGCCGATTCCACGCGTAGGCCGGTGTCTGCCGAACTCACAGACACGCCGTCTCCTCCAATAGAACCCAGACTCACGCCATCTCCTAGTGTAGATCCCACGCGTAGGCCGTTCAAGAATGCCGAGGCCACATCCACGCCATTCACATTGGCACGACCAATGCGGAGGCCGTGGCCCTCTGCGCTTACCACTTCGAAGCCATTATTGAAAGTGCTGCTGGTACCCGTCTGAGTGGGTGTACCGGCTGAACTCACGAATACACCATCGCCACCGGATGAGGTCACGCGTACGCCAACACCACCTGCTGAGGCCACATCCAGGCCATCGTCTGCCGCCGAATTCACAAACACGCCGTCCGCATCGGCATGGCCTACAAAGAGGCCGGAGCCTGAGGTACCATCAACTTCAAAGCCATTGCTGAACGCGCTGGTGTTGCTCTGGCTTGGGCTGCCTGCCGCCTCGATGTGTACGCCCGAGCCGCTTGCTGCCGCCACACGCAGGCCATCGCTGGCCGCTGATTCCACCACAACCCCGCGTCCTGCCCGCTCGATGCGACGCGCACGCCGTCCATATCGGCACGCCCGACGAAAAGTCCATGCCCCTCTGTGCCGTTGACCTGAAAGCCGTTGTTTTCGAGGCTGGTGTTAAGTTGACTCGGGCTACCCGCCGATCCGACAAACACACCCCGCTGGTCGGCATGGACGACAACCAGACCGTTGCCCTCGGTTCCTCCGACTTCAAACCCGTTGTTGGCCGTGTTCAGGCCCGCCTGGCTCGGGGTGCCCGCCTCCTGGACCCGCACGCCATCGGTCCCTGCCGCTGGCACCATCAGGCCAATTCCATTAGCAGACTGGAAGACCCCGCCGTTGCCATCGGTGTTCTCGATGCTGAAAGCCGCGCCCGCCACACCCGTCGTGCCGCTGAACGGCAACGTCAGCCCCCCGCCCGGTGCTGCCTGCCACGAGGCGTTGCCGCTGGCGTCGCTTGTCAACACATGCCCGGCGCTCGCTCCCAGCGGCAGGGTCAACGCGCCTGTCACTTCCACCGGCCCGTTGAAATACCCGGCCAGGCCCGTCGAGGCAGCTACATGCACGCCGTTGCCACCTGCTGAGCCTACCCACAGGCCGTGGTTGCCTGTCGAAGGCACCGAGATGGCGGTGCTGCTCGTTGAGCGTGCTACCAGCCCGATGCCCGTGTTGCCGGTGAAGCGCCCGGCGGCCCCCGCGCCGGTGTTTATTACCTCGAAACCGATGCTGGGCGTGTTAGCGGTGCCGGAGAAGGGGAGCGTGAGGCTCCCGCCAGTAGGAGCAGGCTGCCAGGTGGCGTTGCCGTTGGCGTCGGTGGTAAGGACGAAGCCGTTGGTAGCTCCCTGCGGCATCTGGATGGTGCCGTCGTCGAGGATGAGCAGGACGATGGCCCCGTTCTGGTCCTGGACCTTGAAAACGGGATCCTGCGCGGTGGCCGTAGCGGTCAATAAGCAGGATAAGAGGATCAGCGTACGTGTCATGGAGCTTCGGCAGTTTAGGTAAAGGGCGCTTCTCCTCACAGAAGTAGGACGTACGCAGTTGAATAGGAGCAGCCGTTGCAAATCCCCCTTTGAAGGGGGAGAAAGGGGGATGTCTGTATAAAAAACGGTGCGGACTCACATCCCCCTGGCCCCCTTCAAAGGGGGAATTTCGAGCAACTGCGTATGTCCGATAAGCATTATTTCATCAGCACCAGGCTGCGGGTAGCGGTGTGTGAGCCCGCTTCAATCCGGTAATAGTAGATACCGCCGGGCAAGCCGCTCGCCTCGAAAGCGACCTCGTGCGTGCCCACCGGTTGCTGCTGGTCGACCAGCAGCGCCACCTCGCGGCCCAGCACATCATAGACGGCCAGGCGCACGGGCGCGGCCTGGGGCAGGGCGTAGCGGATCGTCGTTTGCGGGTTGAACGGGTTCGGATAGTTGCCGAAAAGAGCGAACTGCACGGGCGTCTCGCTATCTTCCACGTTGGTCAGGGCATCCCGCGTCACCCGCATATAGCGGACGGCACTGGGCGTCTGGCTCTGTCCATCCGAGGCGAGCACACGATGGTATACATTCTCTGTTTGGACGGGGAAGATGCCCGCATCCGTCATGGCTCCCCCGAGGGTGCCAAATTCAATAGTCAGTTCGGTAGCGCTGCCCGCCTCAACGGTGAGGATTGGCTCGCCAAAGTCGCGGGTGAGGCTGAACTGCCAGGCGTAGGTAACTGCCTCGCCATCGGGATCGGTCGCTGCTGTCCAGGTAGCCGAAATGGGTTGGTCGGGGTCACCCAATAGGGTGACGCGAAACCCGTCTTCGGGGGTCAGCAACTGCGGCGAGGAGGGCGCGGGATTGATGTTTTCGATGCGGTAGATAAACACCGCACCGGCCTGGTCTGCGATCTCGCGGTCGCCAATCGCGCCGGTGACAAGGAAGCCGTTGTCGAGGGCGGGGCTGAAGCCGAAGTTGTCCGTCCCGTGGTCGGCAGCGGCGAGGAAAGCCACCTCTTGCCAGGTATCCGTGTCACTTTGGTGCTCGAACAGATACACGACGCCCTGGAAATCGCCAGCCTTGATGGTCCGCGCACCCACGGCGATAAAGCGGTCCCACATCGCCAGATTATCGCCGAAGTAGTCGCCCGCGTCCACATCCCCGGCTTGCAGGAGGGCCTGCTCGGTCCAGATTCCATTTTCCTGCTCAAAAACATAGACGCTGCCCGCGTTTCTGAGTCCATTGTATTCCCAAATGGCATCACCCACAAGGAGGCGGTTGCCATCGCTGGTCATGCTACGTCCAAAAGAACGTACCCCGTCGGGGTTTGCGGGTTTGAGCGTGTCGGTGAGGCTCCAGGTGCCGTTCTCTTCGGTGTAGACATAGACCGTCCCGGTGTACCCCGGGGTTAAATAGGCAGCCCCGACGAACGCCACGCCCTCTCCGAGGGCCACGCTGGTGCCGAAGCGATGGTTTTGCTCCACCGCCCCTGGGGTGAACCGTGCTTTCTGCGTCCAGTCCTCGCCTTCTCGTTGGTAGAGGTAGGCGGCTCCGGTGTTCACATTGCCCTCATCCTCCTGGGGAGCTCCCACCAACGCCACATCGCCCCGGAGGGCCATGCTTAGCCCGAACCAATCTTCCGATTCGTCACCGGGATGGGAAAGCTTCGTCTGTCGGACCCACCGGTCCCCGTCGCGCTTGTAGACGTAGATGACGCCATTATTGACCCGGCCGTCGGCATCCATTAACGGAGAGCCGAGCAACAGATAGTCCCCATCGGCGGCCATTGAAAGGCCGAAAGCGTCTGACATGTGGGGTTCGTCGTGCGTCAGGATCTCTTGCAACGTCCAGTCGCTGCCCTCTCGCTTGTAGACGTGGACGGCCCCGGCATCGACGACGGGCATATCCGGGTAGGCTGTGACGAAGAGCCAGTCTCCTTCGAGCACCACTTTGGAGCCGAAGCGATCCAACTCAGCCCCATTCGGATCCGTCAGTTTCTCGATGAACTCCTGGGCCGATGACGGGACCACTCCCATCGTCAGAAACATCAAAAACAACACGATATGGGACAGCAGTGTACGGTTGGTCATGGCAATACCTTCTTTTGAATCCCTCGAAAAGGACTTCGCAGCCGTGAAAGGTCTTGTGCAGAAACCCGATGGCTTCGTCACTTGACCAGCGTGATGCGCTGCGTCTGCGTGTGCGTGCCGGCGACGATGCGGTAGAGGTAGACGCCGCTGGGAAGCCCGGTGGCATCGAAGGTGGCACTGTGGTGGCCTGCTTCGTGTACACCTTCGGCCAGCACGGCGACCTCCCGACCAAGCATGTCGTACACGGCGAGATGCACAGGCGAAGCCTCGGGCAGGGCGTAGCGGATCGTCGTCTGCGGGTTGAAGGGGTTCGGGTAGGCTCCGTCAAGGGCGACTGGTGCCTTCAGGTCGATCAACGGAGTAGCGGCGGGCTGTGGGCGTGCCGGTGACATTTCCGCCACACGCGGGATGTCGGGCTGCGGCTGTGTGCTGACGAGGTCGAAAGGCCAGTACGAACCGCCAACATATACATCGTCCTCATCCGACAGGGCCAGCAGGATCAAGCCGTATTCGCGGGCGACGCCGCCGGTCCCCCAGATGGCTTCCAGGATCTCTGATGCCGTGAGCATGCCGGTGTCGCCGAGGATAAAAAACTCAGGTTGTCCGAAACGGGCTTCGTTCTCGAGGGCAACGCCGCCGGTTCCCCAGATCGCGTTCAATCCGAGCGCAGGATCATCGTAGGCTTCCCAGGGCGAATCGATGGGGCCGCTGCCGCGTTCTACCAGCCCCGGGCTGCCGGGCACGAGGTTGACCGTGCTGGACTCCAGAATACCTACTACGTCGTCTCCATACGCAATGCCGACACCCAGGATGAAGCGAACGGCCCGGCCGTGCGTTGCACCGGCATGCAGAAGGGTGTGGTCTTTGAGGATACCGAGCGCAGGATCGTCATACGTCTGGTCAGGCAGGGGGATTACTAACTCTACGGAAGGGTCGTTGGGGTCCGCTGGCAAAAATCGCGGGAAGGCGAAGTTGTCCGGGTTTATCGGGATGGGGTCGCAGATGATGCAGATGTCTTGGGCCTGCACGGGCGTGGTGTTCCACAAAAAGCCGAGTAGCAGCAAGCACGCGCCGAGGGTGTGGAAGTAGCGTGAATGGGTCATGGGAATCCTCCTTGTTTATGTTGGAAA
>DATGCC010000371.1:0-2843 GCA_035312345.1 Rhodothermales bacterium | reverse complement strand
CACGGATACGCCTCTGCGCTATCCGTGACCGGGCTTATTCCCGATTTTGGATTTGGGATTGAGGATTTTGGATTGGCTACCACGAGCAACAAATCGCAAATCCGAAATCGCAAATCCAAAATTGATCAAACGCGGCGGCGTTTCGGGGGCCGGCAGCCGTTGTGTGGGATGGGCGTGACGTCGCGGATGGTTGCGATCTCCAGACCCGTAGCATTGAGCGCACGAATCGCTGACTCGCGGCCCGAACCCGGTCCTTTGACGTACACATCGACGCGGCGCAGGCCGAGGTCGTAGGCTTCCTTGGCAGCAGTCGTAGCGGCCACCTGGGCGGCATACGGCGTGCTCTTGCGGCTGCCTTTGAAGCCTTCCTTGCCAGAACTCGACCACGAGATGCAATTCCCGTACTGGTCGGTCAGGGTCACGATCACGTTGTTAAACGTGGCGCGAATGTAGGCCTGGCCGTTCGACTCGACGACGACGTTCTTCTTGCGCGTTGCGCGTCCGCCTCTTTTCTGTTGCTGTCTTTTTGCCATAGTTAGCTATCAGCTTTCAGCTATCAGGGTACAGCTTCCAGCTTCTACAAAACGAAAAGCTGATAGCTGACGGCTGATAGCTTAATTATTTGCGCGGTGCGGCCTTCTTGCCGGCTACCGTCTTCTTACGTCCTTTACGGGTACGAGCGTTGGTCTGCGTACGCTGTCCGCGCACGGGCAGGCCACGGCGATGCCGGAGGCCCCGGTAGCAGCCGATGTCCATCAGGCGTTTGATGTTCATCTGCACTTCGGACCGCAGCTGCCCCTCGACGATGTAGTGGTCTTCAATGAGGCGACGGACCGAGCGGGTCTGCTCTTCGCTCCAGGCTTCTGGCTTGGTGTCAACATCCAGATCCAGGCGCTCCAGGATTTCCCGCGCCCGCGACTGGCCGATGCCATAGATGCTCGTCAGCGCGATCTCGCCGCGCTTGTTGTTCGGGACGTCTACTCCAGCGATACGTGGCATAATGCGATTTTTGATTTTCGATTTTTGATTTTCGATTGGGACCTTAGAGGATGCTCACCTAATCCAAAGTCCGCAATCCCAAATCCCAAATCCGCTTACCCCTGGCGTTGCTTGTGCTTGGGGTTCTTCTTGTTGATGATGTAGATGCGACCTTTGCGACGGACAATCTTGTCGTCGGAACTCCGCTTCTTTACACTTGCGCGAACTTTCATGGCGTAGTATGCTTTTCGAGTTCAACTACTGCGAAACACCCCGTGCGTCAGGCGAAAAGCATGGCGCAGGATGGTTGTGTCTCCAGCCAAAACGGCGGAGCCTATGTATAACGGCAACCTTGCCAAGAAGTTCGCCGCTCTTTAATAGCGTGTGGTGTTACTTGTATCGATAGACGATGCGACCCTTCGACAGGTCGTAAGGCGAAAGTTCAACCTTCACCCGGTCACCCGGCAGAATCTTGATGTAATACATCCGCATCTTGCCGGATAGTAGACCAAGAATTTCATGCCCATTCTCCAGCCGCACGCGAAACTGGGCGTTGGGCAACGCTTCGATGACTTCACCGTCTTGCTCAATGGCTTTCTGCTTAGCCATGCGTCATTGCTGCTTTATGGTAAGGAGCCTCAATTACGTCTTCGATGTATTTAAAGGGCGTCAGGATTTCTGGCTGCCCGCGCTGTACAAGCACCATACGTTCGTAATGCGCCGACGCTTCCCCGTCTGCTGTGCGGATCGTCCACCCATCAGCATCTGTCGTCACTCTGTGGGTGCCCCGGTTGATCATCGGCTCGATGCAAATCGTCGTGCCTGCTTTCAGCTTGCGCCCCGTGCCGCGCCGCCCGAAGTTGGGCACCTGCGGGTCCTCGTGCATCTTCCGCCCGATGCCGTGCCCCACGAGGTCGCGCACGACGCCGTAGCCTTCCGCCTCGCAGTGCGACTGCACCGCATAGGCGATGTCGCCCACCCGGTTGCCATGCACCGCCTTGTCGATGCCTTTGTGTAGCGACTCGTAGGTCGTGCGGCACAGCGCGATCAACTCGTCCGAAATCTCGCCGACAGCAAACGTGTACGCGCTGTCGCCGAAGAAGCCGTCAAGCTGCGCGCCGCAATCGACCGAAATCAGATCGCCTTCTTCAAGGACGCGGCTGCTCGGAAAACCGTGCACCACCACATCGTTGACAGAGATGCACAGCGTGCTCGGAAACGGTGTCAAAGAACCAAACGCGTAGCCCTTGAAAGCAGGCGTCGCGCCGTGATCGCGAATGAATTCCTCAGCCACCCGGTCCAACGCCAGCGTCGTCACACCGGGTTCGATGATTTTCGCCACCTCGGCCAGGGCCCGCCCGACAAGGTCGGCGCTGGCACGCATGTGCTCTATTTCGCGTTGGCTCTTAAGCTGAATCATTCGATTTTAGATTGCGGATGGGGGATTTTGGATTGCATCAGGCAAATGCCCAGTCACAAATCCAAAATCTAAAATGACTACACCCGTCGTCCACGCATGCGACCGCTCTTCATGAAGCCGTCGTAGTGACGCATCAGCAGGTGACTTTCTATTTGTTGCAAGGTGTCGAGGGTGACGCCGACAATAATCAGCAGACTGGTACCACCGAAGAACTGCGCAAAGCTCTGTGTGGAGGCAATGCCAAACTTCGAGGCAAACACTGGCAGGATAGCGACGAAGCCGAGGAAGATCGACCCTGGCAGCGTAATCCGCGTCAGGATGTTGTCAATGAACTCGCTCGTCTGACGGCCCGGACGAATACCCGGAATAAAGCCACCCTGCCGCTTCATCGTGTCGGCCATCTCCTTCGGGTTCACCGCAATGGCGGTGTAGAAGTAGGTGAAGA
>DATGCC010000370.1:0-14343 GCA_035312345.1 Rhodothermales bacterium | reverse complement strand
CGAGGCCACCTGTAGGGATCTGAGCGGTAGCCAGCTCCGGCCATAGGAGGCAGACGATAGAACACATAAGGCTAATTGTACGCATAGAGATGGCCTCCTTTTGAATCAAGACAAGTCAACTTGTTTGGCTTCAATGACCCTTTTCCAGACGTGTGCCTGGTTGATGCGGAGGCGGATGGTTTCGCCGCTGGCAAGCCACAGCAACAGCCCTTCGTCGTCCAGCACATCAATCTGCAAAACGCGGTCGAGAGGGATCACGCGGGTGTAGCGTCCCCGCAGGTGCCAGCCACTGAGGACGATCCGGTCTGAATGCAGCCGTGCGCGTGCAAGGAGGAGCGTCGGGTTGCGGAAGGCAAAGCGATTGGCAAGCAGAACCTGTGTGTTGTTGGTTGTCATCCTCCTCGCCACGGTTTTTGCATCCAGGTCGTATATGCTTTTCGGTCACGCGACATATAATCTATCCACCTATCGCCGCGCAGTTGATGTTGCCACGTACGATGTCCGGCGCGTTGTAGGCCGGTTGTCGATGATATCCGCAGGCGGTCCGCCAGGCGCGCAGATCAACATCTGCTCCTTCGAATGGTCCCACCAGACGCTGCCATCCGGGCTGGTTGTAGTATTGATCAGCCACACCTATCGTCGCCGGCCGGGTGTTGTAATTGACGTAGATATACACCACGCGTTGTGCGTAGCCCCCCGGAATCACGACGAAGCTGCTGAAGGTGGAGCCATAGGGCACCGACTGAACGCCGTTGCGAAGCGAACCCCGGTAGGGAGCTGCGTCAGGGCGCATCTCGATGGTTACCTGCCCGCCGGATGCCGTGATGGCACCGGCGTGGAGAGCCGCCTCGCAGATCGAAGAGAAGTCGGCATAGACATCCGTTCCCCAGGCCTGGCGAATGCCACCACGGGGCCGGGCTGGGCAGGTCACGGTAAAGCGTTCACCGATCTGCTGGTAGAACTGCCGGGCCATCACATTCCAGTACGGCCTGTTCTGCGCCCTGGTAGAGAGAGGGCTAATGCTCCATGCGATGCCAAGAATCAGGACGGTGATACAGAAATAGGCTTTGCTGCAGGTGGTCGGTGAAGCAGCAACGGTCCAATGGCAGGTTTGTGTCTTCATAGGATATCCAAGATTGCGTGACGTTTACCTCGTGGATAGCTCTTCGGCGGGCATCAATGCGAGAAAGGCACCGGTCATAGTGCCCCTTGCCGTACAGCATCAAACCTAGCTGCAATCATTTTTCAGCGAGGGACAAAAAGATTCGATTTTCAGAAGTGGCGCAGAATGAAAGGATTATGGCCCGGAATCGAAATGCACAGAGGGGGGATGACCAAAGGCCTGCCGAAAGGCTGTGGCGAAGTACGAGGGCGATGTGAACCCAACAGCAAAAGCAATCTCAGCGACGGTGCCGCTTTGGGCTTCGAGGAGGTGGGCAGCCCGTTCCAGCCTCATCTGGCGGATGAGGGCCGCTGGCGACTGATCCGTCAACCTGCGAATCCGCCGGGTCAGGTGGCGACGGCTCAAGCCCACGGCCTCCGCGAGGGCCTCCACCCCGAAGGTGGTGTCGCCCAGCCGGGCTTCGATAGCAGCCAACACGTGCTGTAAAAAGGCTTCTTCTTCGGAGGGCACCACCACACCAGCTGGCTGTATGACGAGTTCCTGGCTGAACTGTGCCCGCAACTGGTGGCGCGACGCAATCAGGCTGGCAATCTGTGCCCGAAGCACAGCAGCAGGGAAGGGCTTGGCAATATAGGCATCGGCTCCAGTTTGCAATCCTACTATCTTATCCTCCTCGGCAGCTTTCGCGGTCAACAACACGACAGGAATATGGCGCAGTTTCTCGTCTGATTTGATAGCCTGACACAGCGCATACCCATCCATCCGAGGCATCATCACATCGCTGAGGATCAGGTCAGGCTCCTGTTGGCGAGCGGCGTGCAGGCCTGCTTCGCCATCGGTGGCTTCAATAATGTGGTAGGTCTCCTCCAGATAGCTCCGCACCAGCGCCCGCACCTCCACATGGTCTTCGACAAGGAGAATTTTCAATTTTTGATTCTGGACGTTGGGTTCAACCAACCCCACTTCTTCTTTGCCGGCATCCATCGGCCATTGGTAATCGGCCACCGAACGGTCGCTTCTTTCTCCTTGCTTCATCACCTTCCGTTCTGTTGCTACGAAAGGAAGCCGTACGAGAAACGCCGAGCCAAAGCCCACCTCGCTCTCAATCAGAATCTTGCCGCCGTGCAATTCCACCAACTCTTTCGCCAGGGCCAGACCGATGCCGGTGCCTTCGTGTTCGCGCGTGGCCGAGCCGTTTACCTGGGAAAACCGGTCGAAGATGGATGGAAGCGCGGTGGGCGGGATGCCCGGGCCGGTGTCTTTGAAGATGACTTCGGCGACCTGCTCGTCGTCTATCGTGCGGCGCTCCATGGTCACCCACACCTTCCCTCCTTCGGGCGTGAATTTGAGGGCGTTGGACAGCACGTTGTTGAAGACTTTTTCTAGCACGTCGCTGTCGAACAGCATGCCCATTTGCTCGACTTCCGTGCGCAAGCGCAGGTCAATGCTACGGCGTTCGGCCAGCGGCTGCATCGAGCGAACGAGGTGGCGCAGGAACGCGACGAGGTCGCCAGGTTGAGGAGCAAGGTGCAACTTGCCGGTTTCGAGCTTCGATAGATCGAGAAGCTGATTCACCAACTGGAGCAGACGGTGGGCGTTGCGCCGGATAGCCCCGATGGGCTGTGGCGCGGTCTCCCTGTGTTTAAGCTGATCGGTAGCTCCGAGGATGACCGTCAGGGGTGTACGGAATTCGTGGCTGATGTTCGCGATGAAGCGACTTTTGGCAGCGTCGAGTTCGGCTAAGCGATGGGCTTCTTCTTCGGAGCGGTAGAGCCGCTCGCGTTCGAGTACCCGGCGCATTCGTGCTTGATAAGCCATAACCAGCAAGAGGAGCATGCCCATCGCGGCCAGTCCTGCGAACCAGGCAGTCTGATAGAAAAAAGGAGCCATGCGAAACGGGAGCCGTGTCGCTTCCTGCCAGGGACTGCTACCAATCGCTGTCTGTACCATAAAGTGATAGGTACCAGGCGGAAGGTTGGTATAGGTCGCTGTACGTGCTGTGCCGGCCTCAATCCATGTTGCGTCATGTCCTTCCAGACGGTACCGGAAACGCAGCTTCTCCGGCGCACGGAGGAAGGGGGCCGTATAGTGAAAGACGAGGCGGTCGCTACCAGCAGGCAGTGTCATCGGCTCCTCAAACGATACAGGCACCCCATCGTTGGTCAGGGCTTCGATCTGAACCAGGGGCGGGAGGGGTGTCTGCTGCAAGGCCTGAGCAGGGTCGACCACTGCCAGCCCTTTCATGGTGGGGAACCAGAGCCGTCCATCGCGGGCTTTCCATCCGGCCGGATAGACCCCGCCATTGCATTCGTTGCTGGGCATGCCATCGGCGGTGCCATACACATCGGGGTAGATGCGGTCGATCTCACCGTCGAAGAAGGCGATTAAATCTTGCCGGGCGATACGGGCGATGCCTTTGTTCGAGGAGAGCCAGACGTATCCGAAGTCATCTTCGAGGATGCGGTGGACGGTGCCATCGGGCAGGCCGTGGGCTTTGCTGAGACAGGTAAGTTGCGCATGGCGTAGCTGGCAGAGTCCGACGCCGTACGTGCCCAGCCAGAAAGTATCGTCCGCTACTTCATGAACGGTGCGTACCAGCGGGGCAGGATCTAACCCGGCAAAGCAGAAAAGATGCTCTCGCTCGACGCGGCACAGGCGGTCGTTAAGCCTGAGCCAGAGCCGCCCGGCACGATCTTCGAGCATCGGCTCGGGCATGGTCTGAAACGGCTGGTCGAGCACATGGGTGATGGTGCCGTGCTGGCGGAGATATACGCCGCTCTCCGTAATCTGCCAGAGAGCGCCTGACGGGCCACCAGACACTGCCAGCCCACGTCCCGCCTCTTCTGCCAGTCCCGACGCAGGTGGCGGGACGACGAAGCGCGTACCGTTGAAGCGGACCAGATTCATACCTGGTGTCGTTGCCCAGATGTGCCCCTCCTCATCTTCCGTGAGGACACGGATATCCGTGCCGGGCAGGCCATCCTGCACAGCGTAGGTGGTGACCTGTCTATCGCCGGTCAGCCGAGCCAAGCCGCTATTGAAGGTGCCTACCCAGATCGCCCCCGTACGATCTTCTAGCACCCCGTGTATGATGTCCGCAGGAAGCCCATCATCCTGCGTGTAGGCAGAAAAAAGCCGTTCCTGGATCTGATACAGACCGCTGCTCCGGGTGCCAATCCACAACAAGCCCTGGTCGTCTTCAAGCAGGGTGTGGACCACGGTACCAATTCGTTGTTCGGGGTCATTAAAGGGTGTAAATCCATCGCCCGTAAAGCGGAGCAATCCCTGGCCGTTCGTCAACACCCAGACCCGGTCGGAACGGTCCACAACAACGCGTCTTACAACGACCTCGGGTAGCGGATAGTCGGTGACCTGCTGGTTGACAACGCGCCGGATGCCGTGCCCGGTATTAAGCCAGAGCGTGCCATCAGCTTGCTCGGCAAGCGTGGAGATCGGGCCCTCGAAAGAGGAGGCAGGGGCGATGAAGCCGTCGTTATGTCGAAGGGCAAGGCCGCCATCGGTCCTGATCCAGAGGGTGCCTGCACGATCTTCTAGCAGGATTCTGGCCTGGTTGCCGGGCAGGCCATCGTCCGTTGTAAAACGGGTGAAGCGCGATCCGTCGCGGCGGAGCAAGCCGTCTGTGGTGCCGAACCACAGCATACCCTGTCGGTCTTCGTATAGGCTGAGGACCGCGCCAAGATCCAGGTGGGAGGTGAAGTGACCGGCCTGGTAGCTGCTCAGTTGGCCCGATTCGGTGTTGATCCACAGGGTGCCCGACTGGTCTTCTAGCAGCGAAAAGATACGGTCCCCTTCGAGGCCGCTTGTCGTGGACGCCTCGAAGGTTGTGAAGCGGGTGCCATCGAAGCGGGCGAGGCCTTGCAGCGTACCAACCCACAGATAGCCGTCTTGCGTACGTGCCAACGCGGTGACGGAGTTCTGAGGCAAGCCATCCTCGGTGGTCCAGATGCGCTGCACATAGGAGGTCTCCTCCACCGCTTGCGCAAAGAGTCGGTGTGGCAGACCAGCGTACAGGCCGAGGAAGAGAACCAGCAATACAAGGCATGGCATGAGCAGGGCGGCGGCTTTCTCAGATAAGGCCCTTCGGGCTTCTCAATTAAGCGATCTCTTCGCTACGCTGCAAATCGGGATAATAAATGGCCCGATAGACCTTGTGGTATGCCAAACCTTGTTCAGCACAGGGGTCATTATCTCGCAAAAAAGGCTAAGCACTATTTCATCAACACCAGGGGTCTTTGAGATAAGCCAGTACAAGCGCATCAGGTAGAAGCAGGCACCGCCAGACAGGTCGAGGGTGTCAGAAAGGCGGCAGCCCAGCAGACTTGGTGAACGGGTGAAGCATCAGCGCGGTTTGATCACCATTCGAGGCTTCATCTGAACGCCCCACGACTATGGAATTCTCCTTGCTAGCAGATCATCCTGAAGCCGTTGACCTGGTTGCACAGTGGTACTTCGACGAGTGGGCCCATGAAACGCCGGGGGCAACCCTTGAGCAAGTTAAAAAGCAGGTGTCTGCTTCTGTGAATTGTGCAGCAGCTCCGATGCTCGTGTTGGCTACAAAGCAGGGGCAAGTCATCGGTGCTGCTGAACTGAAAGTCAGAGAAATGGATATCTATCCAGACAAAGAGTTCTGGCTGGGCGGTGTCTACGTTGAAGAGGCTGCGCGGGGAAAGGGCGTAGCCTCGGCGCTGGTCAACGAGGTCCTGTCGCGTGCCAGGGCGCTTGGGATACAGCACCTGTATTTACAGACCGCAAAGCTTGATGGCGGCCTCTACGCGAAGCATGGTTTTGAGCCCCTCGAAGTGATCCGTTATAAAGGGCAGCAGGTTCTGGTTATGGTAGCGCGCACGGGTGCATAAGGCGCATTGCCATCCTAGCGTACCAGCATCACCGTGCCAGTCTTTGTTTTTGCCCCAGCGGTCACCTTCCAGAAATAGAGCCCTGTGCTCATATCCGTTCCGTGCAAGTTCTTCCCGTTCCAGGTGACCCGGTGGGATCCTGCCGTTGTCGGTGCATGCATCAAGGTAGTGACGCGCCGCCCGAGCAGGTCGTAGAGTGTAATCGACACATGCGCCGGCGCATCGAGTTTGAAAGACAGTATTACCTTATCACGAAACGGGTTCGGATACGAGGCGACCTCAAGATCAGCCATCGAATCGATCTCATCTTCTACATTCGTGGAGGTGCTGTCAATCCAGTCGAGCGCAGCTTTGATGATGGTGTCAATGCCGTTGGCAGCGTCTTCCTGCGTAAACCACACTCGCTCGTCAGGCGTGAGGCCGAGGTGGGTGAGGTATTCATGGGTGCTCACCAGATACTGCGTGCTGTGGGAGCGAGAGACAAACCAATCGCTATCTCCAATGCTAATGAAGTCGGAGCCGGTGTTGCCACCAGGCGCGGGCAACCCAAAGATCCGCGCCTGGGGATGAAAAGAGAGGCGGCGGGCTTCGAGTTCGCCTGCCGAGATAGAGCCAGGCCCGATCAAAATGGCGATGGGCTTGTCGAAAAACGTCTCCGGGTTGCCCTGAATGACGAGGTTGGCCTCTCGGCGAAGCGGGTCCGGCTCCATGGCGAAGTGATCCGAAGATCCAGGAACACGCTGGTCGAACCCGACCGTGGGTACGGTTTCGTTGAAGAGGAGTTGGAGACCCTCTCGGGCCACCGCGCCGCCGCCCGTGTTGAAGCGAAAGTCGAAGATGATCCCATCGGCCTCGACGACGTGCATCAACTGGTCCACCGCCTGTTCGAACCGGGCCCGGATGTCGAGTTGGGCGTCGAACGACCAGGAGGTGACAGTCACGAGCCCCACGTTGGTCCCTTCAATGACGCCCCAGCCTATCCGGTCGTCTCTGCTCGGATTGGGCCACGGCACGCCGGGGGGCGGGATCTGCTCTTTCCCCCAGAGGGTGCGGTTCAGCCCGGCCAGTCGGTTTGTGTCGAAATGGAGCGTGTCGCCGCTGCTGTACTTCACAATGTCAATGGTATCAAACAGATGCCAGTTGAGCCCTGCCGCCTGCATGGCATAGTAGTAGTTGCTTTGCTCGGTGCTGCCATTGACAGGATTCAGAAAAAGCGGCAACTCGGCTTCGAGCAACGTAGGGTAGATATCCTTCCAGAGTACCCCATCGTAGCCCAAGACCACATCGCCGGGCTCCAGGCGGAGGGGGTGATCCGGAAGCACTTCATAGACGAGCAGCGTGCTGTCCGGCAGAGGCGTCAGGAGGGCACCGAAGCGGGGGTTCGTACCGAATTGGCCGATGACCATGAGGGGCACGCCTTTGTTCATCGCGGTATTGCGAACGGGGATATCGAACAGGTAGGTATGCAACTCCTGAAGCTGGTAGGTGAAGTGCGCCATGATACCGGCGAACCGCCCTCGGCTGACACCGGCTTCGATCTCTGGACGATAACGGGCGCGCATCGCGTCGATATTGAGGTCAATGTTGTGAAAGCCCCCGAAACGCTGGTCGATTTCATTCCACCAGGTATCGAACAACGCCAGCTTCGAGGCGGTCGGGAGCCCATTGCCCCATCGTGCATCGATGATTGGTGCCCAATCCGCTGGTGTGAATTGAGTGGGAGACTTGCCGTAGGCGGCTTTCCAGAGTCAGAGGACTCCGTTACCGGTTGGGCTCGCGCGTTATGCGTTGAACTGTCAGGCAGGGTCAGGAGAGAGGCCGCAATTAGCAGGCAACTCCATTGCAGCAGATGGAAAGGGTGGGGCATAGTGGATGCTGGCTAGAGAAAAATAGGGTACACCATAATCAGAATTGCTTACCTAGATTGTCAAGGGGAAATTTATTTACCAGTGGCTTTGACACAGACAGCCCCGCTTGTTTCACCCACCTTGCTGCTTTCTGCGCGTCCGTAATAAACTTGTCACGTCCGCCTTCTGGCGTAGCCTCCGTCACCCGTCTTTAGTTAGGTTGAAAACTTCTGCTTTGGGTCATCAGTTTATACATCCATCATTGCAGGACCCAATCATCACCTAGCACGCAAAAGGAGGCACGACCCTATGGCTTTTACCCTACCCGATCTACCCTACGCCTACGATGCGCTGGAGCCGAACATTGACGAGAAGACGATGCGGGTTCACCACGACAAGCACCATCAGGGCTATACCAACAAGCTGAACAACGCCATTGAAGGCACGGAGTGGGAAGGCAAATCGATTGAGGAGATTCTGCGTAACATCGACAGTGTGCCGGAGAATATCCGCACGGCGGTGCGTAACAATGGCGGTGGCTATGCCAACCACAGCCTGTTCTGGCCCACCATGTCGCCCAATGGCGGCGGCGAACCATCAGGCGCGCTGGCCGAGGCGATCAACGATGCCTTTGGCTCGTTCGATGCGTTCAAAGAAAAGTTTTCGGAGGCTTCGAAAGGCCAGTTTGGTAGTGGCTGGGGCTGGCTCGTTGCCGATGAAAACGGCAACCTGAACGTCTACTCGACGGCCAACCAGGACAGCCCCTACATGCAGGGCCATACGCCGCTGCTCGGCCTCGATGTGTGGGAGCACGCCTATTACCTCAACTACCAGAACCGCCGCCCCGACTACGTGAGCAACTGGTGGAATGTGGTCAACTGGGACGAGGTAGCCAAGAATTACGACGAAGCAAGCTAATCCTGGCTAGCACAGGTAACAGGGGGCAGTGAGGCACATCACCTCACTGCCCTTTTTGTGTCTCGCTGGTGCGGTTTTTGTAGCTTGTTGATACCATGAAGCTCCCCGACGACATAGCAATCCGCTGGGAAACCTACGATCCGGCCCGTGCCGAAGAGGTCGAGACGCTGCTTTCAGCAGAGGAGCAGGCGCGGTTGGCGGCCTACACGCTGGGGAAACGACGGCGTGAGTTTGCGCTGGGCCGCGCTGCCGCGCGCACCCTGCTGGCCGAGCGTCTGGGCTATCCGCCTGCAGACATCGCGCTGGCAGTAACAGATGGGGGTTGCGTGGACGTCGTTGAAGCCGACCTGCATCTCTCCATCGCGCATTCCGGTGAACACGCTGTGGCGGCTGTCGCCGAGCGGATTGTAGGCATCGACCTGGAACGCATCCAGCCGCGCCACCCTGAATTGCCACGTTTCATCCTGCACCCCGATGAATACGATTATTTCGAAGCGTTGCCGCTGGATGCGACCCGTGCGCCTATCTTGTACTGGACGCTGAAAGAAGCCACACTGAAAGCTCTGCGTACGGGTTTTCGGCTTTCTCCCAAAAAGCTGCAACTAGCCATCGACCTCGCTGCCCAAAGTGCCCAAGTATCCCTCGCAGACGGTCGGCACCTCAGCGCCCGGTTTGAAGAGCAGAAAGGGTGTTATGTGGCGGTGGCTTTTGTGGACGGGTGAAATAAAGGAGAGAAAGGGTGAGAGGGAGTAGGTGGTTGTTCCTGATGGGTGGCATCCGCCTCATCATTTCAACTCCGTGCTATGGGCTTTTCGAAGATAGCGGATCGAAGATGGAGGGGAAGTGCGAAGGTCGAAGTGCAAGGGTCGATTTCCTTGTACTTCGACCTTCGATCCTCGAACTTTGCCCTTTCCTGGATTACCGACGGCCTGCTGAGAGCGCCCCGGCGATGGCGGCAGCAGCAAAGCCCCCAACGAGGAACGGACGCAGCGAGGTGATGGGCACGGAAGGATCGCGGTAGCCTTTCCAATCGTTGCCCGCCACGTAGGCGATGTGCTCCGGATTCATGCCGCCCTCGTAGTCGAGGTCGGTAGCGGCACGAACTGCTGCGGTGGCGACTTGCTCTACGCGCAAAGGTTGCTCTTCGGCAGGAGCGGCAAGGAACGGGATCTTGGAGCGCAGCTGCTGCACCAAGCCGAACGGCAACGTGACCGGACGCCCTGGTCCATACACCAGCGCAGGACGCAGGATCAATTCTTGGAGTTGGCTGTGGTTGAGCACTTGCTCGCCGAGCCGCTTCGTTTCGATAAAGCGATCCGGAAGGAAGGGCGGGTGACCGTGTACCGACAGGAAGACGAACCGCTCTACGCCTGCCTGCTCGGCTTCCCACGCTGTCATTTCCACAGAGTCTGTGTTGATGCGCTGGTAGGTGAGACCTTCGTTCTCCTTCTCGCGGAGGATGGCGACGGAGTGAACCACCGCCTTGGTCTCTTGCAGATGCTCCCGCCAGGCGTCAGGTTGCAAGACGTTGCCCTGGATCCAGCGGACCCGATCCATCCAGTCAGCCTCGTAGCGGGGCCGACCGCTACGGGACACGCTGACCACCTCGTGGCCTTCCGACACTGCAATCCGGCAAATCGCCGAGCCGATGAACCCTGTACCGCCTAAAACAACCAGTTTATCTGCCATGATGTTGTACGCTATTTGCTTGAAGGGGCACGAAAAAACCTCCGTAGGCTCCGTGCGTTCTATACCGGCACATAGCCAGGAAGCGCCCGCGAAGATCCATGCTGGTTCTGGGCGTTACAGAATAATCGCCTGAAAGCGCTTTTCTTCTCTGCTTGTAACGCCGGGGAGGAGCAGTATCTTTTCCCAGCCAACACATAGATTTGTCGATTATGCCTTACACGCCGACCCATCCCATCCGCTTTGTCACGGCCGCCAGCCTGTTCGATGGGCACGACGCTGCCATCAACATCATGCGCCGCATTTTGCAGGCGAGCGGGGCCGAGGTGATCCATCTGGGCCACAACCGTTCCGTGCAGGAAATCGTCGATACGGCCATTCAGGAAGATGTGCAGGGCATCGCCATCTCGTCGTACCAGGGCGGGCACATGGAATATTTCAAGTACATGTACGATCTGCTCCACGAGCGCGGGGCCGGGCACATCAAGATTTTCGGCGGTGGCGGCGGGGTCATTGTGCCAGAGGAGATCGAAGAACTGCATGCTTACGGTATCACCCGCATTTTCTCGCCCGAAGATGGCATGACGATGGGGCTTCAAGGCATGATCGACGTGATGCTACAGGAAACCGATTTTCCCATTTTGGATGTTGGATTTGAGATTTCGGATTCAGAAGGCGAGCAGGACCCCCGCGTTGTAGCGCGTACATTGACCCGAGTGGAGCAGCAGAAGGCCGAACCGGTAGCAATAAGCGCATCTGGAGAGCAACAAGACGTGGAGGTCGGTGGCGACGGCAGTTCAAATGTGGCCGGTCTTCCAAAATCGAAAACCGCGCATCGAGAATCTCACATCCCCACCCTCGGTATCACCGGCACGGGCGGCGCGGGGAAATCGACGCTGACAGATGAACTGGTCCGCCGATTCCTCAACGACTTTGATGACATCCATATCGCTGTGCTGTCGGTGGATCCGACGCGGCGGCGTACAGGTGGGGCGCTCCTCGGCGACCGCATTCGGATGAACAGCATCTATGGCGAAATTGCCCGCGATGAGCATGGGCAGGACCGCGTCTATATGCGCTCCTTCGCCACACGGCAGGCGCACCGCGCCACTTCGCAGGCGCTCAAAGACAGCATTGATGTATGCCGCGCCGCCGGGTTCGACCTGATATTGCTGGAGACGGCAGGTATCGGGCAGAGCGACACGGAAGTCAGCGAACTCGTAGACGTTTCGCTCTACGTGATGACGCACGACTTTGGCGCGCCGACGCAACTCGAAAAAATCGGAATGCTGGATGTGGCGGATTTCGTAGCGCTCAACAAGTTCGAGAAACGCGGCAGCACCGACGCCCTGCGCGACATCCGAAAACAGGTCCAGCGCAACCGCGCCGCTTTCGACAAAAAGCCCGACGACATGCCCGTTTACCCGACGATGGCATCGCAGTTCAATGATCCCGGTGTGTCGAAGCTCTATCTGGGTTTGCTTGACTATCTGAATGAACACTTCGGCTTCGATCGCACATCGCATATTTATCGCAAGGACGAGTTGCCCGAAGTGGATCCCGCCGAACTGGCAATCATCCCGCCGAAGCGCCAGCGCTATCTGGGCGAGATTGCCGAGACGTGCCGCAGTTACCGAAGCTGGGCCGAAGCGCAGGTCGAGATTGCCCGGAAGTGGGGGCAGGCAAGGGGGGCGCGTGCACAGGTCGAGGACTGGGCACCGGAAGATCAGGAGCACATCGCCGATCGCCTCGACGAGATGACAGCCTACTGGTGGGACAAACTGGATAGCCGCTGCAAAAACATTCTGGAAAACTGGGATGACCTTGCCGCGCAGTACGGGCAGGATGAATTCACCTACAACGTTCGACAGCGCGAGTTCACGGTGCCGCTCTATCGCACGTCATTGTCTGGGACAAAGGTGCCGCGTGTAGCAATTCCTCGGACGCAGGATCCGGGTGAGCAACTGCGCTTCGCCTTGCTCGAAAATGTGCCGGGGTTCTATCCGTTCACGGCGGGCGTCTTCCCGTTCAAGCGTACCGGTGACGAAGATCCGACGCGCATGTTTGCAGGTGAAGGCAGCCCGGAGCGCACCAACCGGCGGTTTCACCTCGTCAGCGAATCCATGCCTGCCAAGCGGCTTTCCACGGCGTTTGACTCAGTGACGCTCTATGGCTTCGACCCCGACGAGCGGCCGGACATCTACGGCAAGGTGGGCAACTCGGGCGTCTCCATCTGCACGCTCGACGACATGAAGAAGCTCTACAGCGGCTTCGACCTCACCGACCCCAAGACCTCGGTGTCGATGACCATCAACGGCCCCGCGCCGATGATTCTGGCGATGTTTCTCAACACGGCTATCGACCAGCAGGTCGAGGCGTTTTTGAAGCAGGAAAATCGCTGGGAAGAGGTTGATAAAGTGATCGCAGAGCAGTTGGGTAAGGAACGACCAGAATATGTGCCTTATGGTCCGCGTGGCGTGGAAGAGGGGTTGCCTGCCTCGCACGATGGCGCTGGCCTCGGTCTGCTCGGCTGCACCGGCTCCGATCTTGTGGCTTGGGGCGTGCTGGCGCAGGATGAATACGACGAGATAAAAGAGACAGCGTTGAAAGTCGTACGCGGCACGGTGCAGGCTGACATTCTCAAGGAGGATCAGGCCCAGAACACCTGCATCTTCTCGACCGAGTTCGCGCTCCGCACCATGGGCGATATCCAGCAGTATTTCATCGACCACGGCGTGCGCAATTTCTATTCGGTGTCGATCTCCGGTTACCACATTGCCGAGGCGGGGGCGAATCCGATCTCACAACTCGCCTTCACGCTTGCCAACGGCTTCACGTTTGTCGAGTATTATCTAAGTCGGGGTATGGATGTGGATGGCTTCGCGCCCAACCTGTCGTTTTTCTTCTCGAACGGCATGGACCCCGAATACAGCGTCATCGGGCGGGTGGCGCGGCGCATCTGGGCCGTGGCGATGCGTGAACTCTACGGAGGCAACGCACGCAGCCAGAAACTCAAGTATCACATCCAGACCTCCGGGCGCAGCCTGCACGCGCAGGAGATCCAGTTCAACGACATCCGCACAACACTGCAGGCGCTCTACGCCATCTACGACAACTGCAACAGCCTCCACACCAATGCCTACGACGAGGCCATCACCACGCCGACCGAGGAGAGTGTCCGCCGTGCCATCGCCATCCAGCTTATCATCAACCGCGAACTGGGGCTGGCGAAAAATGAAAACCCGCTTCAGGGCAGCTACATCATCGACGAATTGACGGATCTGGTAGAGGAAGCCGTGCTGACTGAGTTCGAGCGCATCAACGACCGGGGTGGCGTGCTCGGCGCGATGGAGTCGATGTACCAGCGCGGCAAGATTCAGGAAGAGTCGCTGTACTACGAGCACCAGAAGCACTCGGGCGAATTGCCCATCGTGGGTGTCAACACGTTTCTGGCGGCAGACGAAGAAAAGAGCGAAGCACCGCAGCCCGTGGAATTGATGCGCTCTTCCGACGACGAGAAGCAGCACCAACTCGCCCACCTCCGCGCCTGGCAGCAGCACAACGCCGATCAGGCCGACGATGCACTGGCTCGTTTGCAAGAGGTAGCACGGCAGGGCGGCAACCTGTTCGAGGAGTTGATGGAAACCGTCAAGGTCTGCTCGCTCGGCCAGATCACACACGCGCTCTTTGAGGTAGGCGGGCAGTATCGACGAAATATGTAATCGGTCGGAAAGGGCGGGTAACCATGAGCCAGACATTTGAGCGAATACGCCTGCTTGCCGCAAAGGACGAAGTTAAGATTTCTGCTCACGGCTATGACGAGTTGGCAAACGACGACATCCTGGTGCGAGATATCATCGCAGGCGTTTCAGAGGGTGTAGTGCTGGAAGAT
>DATGCC010000369.1:0-3354 GCA_035312345.1 Rhodothermales bacterium | reverse complement strand
CAGGCGACGGGACGGCGGGCAGTCCGCTACAAGTAGCAGCACCGTTGGTGCTGGCAGGTGCAGAAGTCGATGGCATCGTGCGAGGTAGTTACGGTGGCAACTTTACTGGAGTTCTTGGCCATGTTGTGGGTGGAGTCTACGGATTGGATAACAATAGTGGAGCTTGGGGTTCACTCGGTGGTGGTTTCGGTGCCAGAGGCATCTATGGTGATAATTATGGATTAATTGCGTCTACGGACTACGGCGTCTACGGCAGGTATGGATCTGGCAGTCTGACGCGGGGCTACCTCGGGCGCAGTGAGTATGCCGTCTACGGTAATAATAGCGGGAATGAAGGCTACATCGCTGGTAATGACTTCGCTGTCTACGGCGAGCACAGTAGCGGCAACTGGGGCGCGCTCGGCACTTCACACTTCGGCGGGGTCTTCAGCGGCGATGTAATCGTCTTCGGTACCCTTAGCAAGAGCGGTGGTTCGTTCAAGATCGACCATCCGCTCGACCCGGCGAACAAATACCTCTCGCACAGCTTCGTCGAGAGCCCGGACATGATGAACGTCTACAACGGTAACGTCACCACCGACGCGCAGGGCGAAGCCGTCGTGACGTTACCCGACTATTTCGAGGTGCTCAACCGCGACTTCCGCTACCAACTCACCGTCATCGGCCAGTTCGCCCAGGCCATCATAGCAGAGGAGATCCAGGGCAACCAGTTTGTCATCCGCACCGACCAGCCCCAGGTGAAGGTGTCCTGGCAGGTGACGGGCATCCGGCAGGACGCTTGGGCCGAGGAGCACCGCATCGTCGTCGAAGAGGACAAACCGGCGAAGGAGCGAGGCTATTACCTGCACCCGAAGCTCTACGGACAGTCTGTAGAGCGCAGCCTGATGTGGGCCCAATATCCAGAGGCGATGCGCACCCTCCGAGAGATGCCTGCCCGACTAGAAGCCGAGGACCAACGGATGGCGGTGGAGCAAGCACGCATCGAAGCCGAGGTAGCTCGCATGAGCACCCGGCAAGATTGACGTACTAGGCCGACGCCTCCGCTGCAAGGGATTCCGCCGCACCCACAGGCAATGCCGTGCCGAGTTGGAAGATGCAGGAGGCCCACGTCAGCCCCGCTCCAAAGGCCACCATTGCCAGCGTGTCGCCGGGGCGGATGCGGCCTGTGTCGAACGCCTCGCACAGCGCAATCGGCACCGACGCCGCTGAGGTGTTGCCGTAGCGATCCACGTTCATCATCACCTTTTCCATCGGCAGCCCGGCTTCCTTGGCAGCATATTCGATGATACGGGCGTTGGCCTGGTGCGGAATGAACAGGTCGATGTCGTCCACCGTCAGGCCCGCCTGGTCGAGGGCTTCGCGGAGGGCGCGGCCCATCACACGGGTAGCGAATTTGAACACCTCGCGTCCGTTCATGCGGATCGCCACATCGTCCACCGTCTCGCGGGTTGGCGGGATGGCGACGCCGCCTGCCGGGACGATGATGTACTCTGCGCCCGAGCCATCGGAGCCGAGGACATGGCCGAGGATGCCTGCCTTTTCGTCGGTGGCCTGGAGGATAACGGCAGCGGCTCCGTCGCCGAAAAGCACATACGTTGAGCGGTCTTCCGGCTTGAGCCAGCGGCTGATGAGTTCGGCCCCGACGACGAGCACCGTCTTGCACGCGCCCGTCGCAATGAACTGCTGCGCCACCACGAGGCTGTACACAAACCCGGTGCAGCCGACAACGATCTGCATGGCTCCCACGCCCTCAGCACCAAGCGCATGTTGTACCTGGCTGGAGACGGGCGGCGTCAGGTGGTCCGGGCTGGACGTGGCAATGAGGATCAGGTCGAGGTCGTTGGCGTCGAGACCCGCCCTGTCGAGCGCGGCGCGGGCCGCCGCCGTGGACATCGTCGCCGTCGTCTCGCCCTCGCTTACGAAACGCCGCTCGCGGATGCCGGAGCGCGTCCGGATCCAGTCGTCGCTGGTATCGATCACCTGGGCGAGGTCGTCGTTCGTGACAACGCGCTCGGGCACATATTTGCCCCAGCCGGTGATGGTGGCGTGGCGTGGTTGCATGGCGGCAGGAGGTTTTTTGAGTTGCAATAGTTGGTAGCACTTCCGACTATGATAGTTCCTGGGAGTAAAACGTGAAACGTAAAACGTAAGGGTGCTGATATAAACCTTGAGATAAGCATCTTATCGTTTTACGTCTTTACGTTTCATTCGCCTCTTTCACCTCGCCCGTGAAGCCATGAAACGTTTCCTGCTCTGCCTGTTCGCCTTCGTGCTTGTTGCGTTGCCCGCCCTTGCCCAGGACGGGTACCAGACGCCGCCTGAAGCTCTTGCCAAACTGGTTGATGCCCCGAACACACCGAGTGTCAGCCTCAGCCCGGATCGCAGCCATCTGCTGCTGATGCACCAGCCCAGCCTGCCAGCGATTGCCGAACTGGCCGAGCCGGAGTTGCGGCTGGCTGGCTTGCGCATCAACCCGCGCAACAACGGGCCAAGCCGCAGCCGTTCGTACAACGCGCTGACGCTTCGCACCCTGGATGGCGATGAGCGGGAGGTTACAGGTTTGCCGGATCAGCCGCGTATTCGAAATGTCGAGTGGTCGCCAGACGGTCAGCATTTTGCCTTTACGGTGGACGAAGAAGATCGCATTGATCTCTACGTGGCGGCTGTCGCTGATGCCCAGGCGCGCAAGCTGATGGATTTCCCGATCAACGATGCCTCCTATGGCGATCCTTTTTACTGGCTCTCGGATAGCCAGACCATCCTGGCCCGCACTGTGCCCGCGAGCCATGCCAGCATGAGGGCTCCCGAGCCGCCACGGGCACCCAGCGGCCCCATCATCCAGGAAAACCTTGGCAAGACAGCCCCGGCTCGCACCTATCAGGATCTGCTCGAAAACGAGCACGACGAAGCCGTCTTCGCCTACTACATGGACACCCAACTCGTGCGCGTAAATGTGGATGGGGAGACCGTGCCCATCGGCGAGCCTGCGCTGTACACCAGTGCCGCGCCTTCGCCGGATGGCCAGTTCATTCTGGCGGAAACCATCCACGAGCCGTTTTCCTACCTTGTGCCTGCCTACCGATTCCCGCAGCGCATTGAGGTGCTGGACATGGACGCGCAGCCGGTGAAGCTGATCGCCGACCTGCCGTTGCAGGAGGAGGTGCCTACGGCCTTTGGCTCGGTGCCGACCGGCGTACGGTCGGTGAACTGGCGGGCTGATGAACCGGCGATGCTCTACTGGACCGAAGCCCAGGATGGCGGCGATGCCCGCGCCGAGGCCGAAAACCGCGATCGCTTCTTTATGCGTGCCCCCCGGCTTTCGAGGACGAGCCGACGACCCTCGCCACGTTGCCC
>DATGCC010000368.1:0-3660 GCA_035312345.1 Rhodothermales bacterium | reverse complement strand
GTAGATGCCAAGGATGTAGCCCGCTACGGCCATTAGCAGGCCCACGGGAGCCATCGCCGGGAGGTAGACGCCCGCCACGATGGGGGCACTTGCCGCGCCGCCGATGTTGGCCATGCTGCCCGTCGCCACGAAGAAGAGTGGAGCTTTGAGCAGTTTCGCCACGAGGAAGAGGATGCCGACGTGAATGGCGATCCACACTGCGCCCGTCAACAGGTAGAGGGGAGCGTCAAGGACGGCGGTGAGGTTGGCCTGTGCCCCAATAGAAGTCAGCAGCAAGTAGAGGGCGAAGTAGCCGATACGCGATGCGCCGGGTTGTTCGAGTTTGCGGAGGGGGGTGAATGAAAGGATCAGGCCGACTGTCACCACAATCAGAATGGCCCAGGTCGTGCCACTGATGAGCGATGGGCCGCCCGGCTCCAGGCTGATGGCTGGGACTGCGGCGCCCGCAATCCGAGCTAACACCGTCGCGCCGAAGCCAAGGCCGAGGATGACAGCAAGGTCGGTAATCTGGACGGGGCGACGCGTGGTGTCGAGTTCGGTGAGGCGCTGGTTCAGTTCTTCGATGAACGATTTGTCAGCTCCTACCCAGCGGTCGAAGCGGTTCTGGAAGGCACTCAGCGCAATCAATACACCCATCCATCCATAGCCTACCACGGTGTCGACCACGATGATCGGGCCTAGATCGACGACGGTGTTGGTCGTGGATTGGACGTGTTGCTGGATGGCGACCATGTTGGCTGTGCCGCCAATCCAACTGCCCGAGAGCGCTGCCAGCCCTTCCCAGGCGTCGGCAGGGAGGAGGCCCTTGAACAGCATGAATGCGATGGGACCGCCGATGACGATGCCAAACGTGCCAGCGAGCATCATCAGCATGGCCGTCTTGCCAAGCCGCAGGATGGCAGGCAGGTCCACCGTAATCATCAGCAGAAACAGCGAGAGGGGCAGCAGGTAGCGCGCCATCCAGCTATACGTCTCGCTGCTCTCCGGCGTGATGCCCGCCGTGGTGGCAAACATCGGCAGGAAGTAGGCCCAAATGACCGGTGGCAGATACTCGAAGAATTTTTTGAGCGGTTCCAGCGTGCTCAGGTAGAAAACGAGGCCTAGAATGGCGAGCAAGAACGCGAAAAGCGCCGTCGGTTCGGTGATGAGGGCGGTGGCAGCGGCGTCGTCCATACGAATAGCAGGTTGGGGAAAGAATACGGGCGCGGCTGCAAGATGCGGTTTCGGCAGCACGTCTGCAACTTTTGGGTACCGTTGCACACAAACGACAAGGCGCTTATCATACGATACGATCACCCACCATCACCAAACGATATCTCTTCATGCTGCACGACTGCCTGCTACACGGGGTCGGATGTATCGGCCTGCTTGTGCTTGGAATGACCCTGCTGACCGGCTGCGGTCCTCGCTATCAGATCACCGAAACCCGCACGCCCCTGACCATCGGCTCGACGACGATTGATGTGGTCGTCTTTGAAGCCGAAGCGCCGGGCCTGACCTTCATCAACCTGCACGACAATGAAGATACTTCGGCGCAGGCGGCACTCAAGGTGATGGAGCAGCAGGGCGGGCGGCTTATCGAGTTGCAGCACACCGGCGAGCGCAACGTCGAATTTATGCTGGATGACAGCACGTATATCTTCGACCCAAACCGCATCTTCACCGACATCGGTGTGGCAGCGACCCTCGATACCCTCGGAGCCTATTCCGACTCAGCCCATGCCCTCGTCCGCCAGTTTGGCGAAAGACTGGTTGAGTTGTATGAACTCAACAACCTGGATGTCGTCGTGACGGTTCACAACAACGGCGAGACGGAGTATTCGGCGTTGAGCTATACGCCGGGCGGAGACTACGCCGAAGACGCCAGCGCTGCCAACGTGGTGGAGGGGAGCGACCCAGATGACTTTTTCTTTGTTACGGATGAGGCCCTGTATGACACCATTCGTCAGAGTGAACATAACGTAGTGTTGCAGGACAACGCCCGCGTCACGGACGACGGCTCGCTCTCGGTCTATTGTGGACACCTCGGTATCGCCTATGTAAACGTCGAAGCACAACATGGGCATATGGACGAACAGGTGCACATGATTGAGTACCTGCGTTCCGTGCTGCGGCCTGCTTCTTGAGATGAGGATGGTGAGGATGGGAGCGGAATACGCGGCACCCGCGCCCCTTTCATTCCTAATTCACCCTGTTGATTGAACATCGCGTACGGGAGAAGGGGTATTACCTTGCAATCCGATGGGTAAAGCACTTCCTTGCAGTATGACCTTTTTTGTATTCGGACTGAACCACGAGACGGCCCCGGTGGCGGTGCGCGAGACCTTCGCGCTCGACGAGGCAGCGCTACGCATGCTGTACCGCACGGTATCGTTGACCGCTGATGCAGAATGGATTGTTCTGTCAACGTGCAATCGCACCGAGGTCTATCTTTACGGCACGCGCTCAGATGTGGCACAGATCCAGCAGACCATGGCCGCCGGGGCCAGGCAGGTGTGGCCTGAGGCGCAGGCATTCTTGCTCGAAGATGAACCGGCGATTTTGCATGTGCTGGCGGTGACGACGGGGCTCAAGTCACTGGTGCTCGGCGATGGGCAGATTCTTTCCCAGGTCAAAGACGCCTATCGGCTGGCAGCAGGCGAAGAGCGGGTGGGTGCGGTGATGCACCGGCTCATGCACACGGCCTTTCGCACCGCCAAGCGGGTCATCAACGAGACGCACCTGACCAGCGGTACGGCCTCGGTAGCAGCGGCAGCAGTCGATCACGCAGCCCGTTTTTTCGATCAGACGACCGAAGCCGGACTGGAAGGTCGCTCGGTGATGCTGATCGGAGCCGGACGTATGGGGCGGCTCGCGCTCGAAGCGCTGTCTACCTATCACCCCTGTTTCATTACCATCGCCAACCGCACACCCGTGCGGGCCGAGGCGCTGGCGAAATCCTGTAAGGCCCGTGTAGTGGCGTGGGATGATCGCTATGCGGCCCTCGCAGAAGCCGACTGGGTCATCGTCGCCAGCGGGGCCACCGAGCCGGTGCTTTGCGCCAGCCACATGCCAGAACGTTCGGCGGAGACTCCGCAGTTGCTGGTGGATATCGCCGTGCCGCGCAACATTGAGCCGGGTATCAACAACCTTCCTGATTATGCTGTCATTGACCTGGATACGCTGAATGAGAATCTGGTACAGGTCGAGGCATTACGCCGCTCCGAAGTGCCTGCGGCGCAAGCGCTTTGCGAGGAAGCCCTCACGGAGTACGTGAGCTGGTTTTTTCACCAGCAGGCCCTGCAACCCGCCATCCACGCCATCCGCGAAACCTTCGAGACCATACGCCTTCAGGAGATCGAACGCCACCACCATCGCCTCTCGGATCTGGACCGCGCAGAACTGGATCGGCTGACCACCTCTATCATCCAGAAGCTGCTGGCCGTCCCCGTCGTGCGGCTCAAAAATGTCGATCCAGACAGCATCGACTTCACACGTGGCATCCAGTTGCTGGAAGCCCTCTTTAGCCGCCCTGACTGCGAGGAGGCATTGCCAGAGCGAACGGATGCTACGTGTGAAACCCTACCTTCGGAAAACCCGGCGCTATGTCCCTTCGAGCCGAAAGAGAACCTACCCGACGACCTGAAAGCACAATTGCAGGCAGCCCTTCGGGTGCCTCGC
>DATGCC010000367.1:0-5238 GCA_035312345.1 Rhodothermales bacterium | reverse complement strand
GAGTTCACTCGTTGTTTTGCAGTTTGCCATCGCGACAGCGCTCATCATTGGCAGCCTTGCGGTGTACCAGCAACTCGACTTCATGCAGCACACGGACAAGGGCTTCACGCCAGAAGGGGTGCTCGTCATCCAGAATACCAGTGAACTGGGCGAGCAGGTCGAGACGTTTCGCCAGCGAATCGAACAACTACCGCAGGTCGACCGCGTCAGTTACGGCAGTCGCATTCCGACCGGCAGAAGCGTCTCCATGGGGACGTTTCAAACGCCCGAGATGGACGAGTCAATCACGCTCCAACTCTTTCCCGGTGACGAAAATTACATCGACGCATTGGGTATGAGGCTCATTGCTGGACGCCGTTTCTCCGGCGATCTCGCATCTGATAGCACGGCAGCCATCCTCAATGAGGCGGCCGTCCGTGTCCTGGGTCTCGGCGACGACCCACTGGGAAAACAGATCAATCCAGACCGGTATGTTGTCGGCGTCATCAGCGATTTTCACTTCCAGTCGCTGCGCGACCAAATCGAACCGGTGGTGCTGACCTATGCGGAAGGCGGGCAACTGGTGCTCCGGCTCAGTGGGCATCAGATCGCCGATTTCATGGACCAGTTGTCGGCCACTTGGAATCAGTTTGCTACCGAGCCGATGCGCTACAGCTTCCTGGATGACAACTTCAGGCAACTGGCCGAACAGGAGCGAATGCTCAGCAAAGCCGTGTCGTTCTTCACGCTGCTGGCGCTGGTGATTGCGTGCATGGGACTCTTCGGCCTGACGGCTTTTACCGTCCAGCGCCGGACGAAAGAGATCGGTATCCGCAAGGTGCTCGGCGCAGGCCGGGGAGGTCTCGTTGTGCTGCTCTCGAAGGACTTTCTCAAGCTCGTCATCATCGCTTTCGTCATTGCTGCGCCCGCTGCCTACTTCGCCCTGAGTCGCTGGCTCGAAGGGTTTGCCTATCGCATCGACCTCGGTGCAAGTGTTTTCCTGATAGCAGGGGGAGGTGCGTTGATCATTGCTTTGCTGACCGTGAGCTACCATGCCTTCCGCACGGCAGCAGCAGATCCGGTCAAATCATTGCGGTATGAATAGCTGAAAGGAATAGAAAAGAATCCCACTACACACACCTATGCTCAAAAACTACTTCACCATCGCGCTTCGGAATCTGCGTCGGCATCCAGGCTACGGATTTATCAATATCATGGGCTTATCCGTAGGACTGGCCTGTTGTCTGCTGATCTTGCTCTTTGTGCGGGAAGAGTTAAGCTTTGATCGTTTTCACGATCAAGCCGACCGGATCTACCGGGTGGTACGTATACCCGGCGAAGCCACCTCGGATGTGGCGGATGTTCCTTCAGCGACCCTGCCCCCGGCAGCCGGTCCCGCCCTCGTCGATTATTTTCCTGAGGTGCAGGAGGCTATTCGGTTGCACAAGACAGACAACCTGCTTGTCCGCAGTGAGGCCGACGTGGTGTTCCAGGCATACGAAGATGGTTTCCTTTTCGCAGACGCTGCCTACTTTGAAGTCTTCTCCTTCCCCTTGTTGAGGGGGGATCCGGCCACGGCCCTGGAGGCTCCCTATTCCGTTATCATGACGGAGACGATGGCTCATAAGTATTTCGGATCGCAAAATCCGCTGGGCCAAACCCTGACCATTGACAACGAATATCAGTTCGCCGTTACGGGCGTTGTGGCAGATCCGCCCGCCAACTCGTCTATTCGGTTCAACTTTCTAGCGTCCTTCTCTTCGCTGCCTACTTTTAAAAATGGGACCTTCATCTTTAGGATTCCCTGGCGTGCGAACCTTTATCCTACCTACGTCCTGATGCATCCTGAAGGAGATCCTCATCAGCTTGAAAATGCGTTTCACACCTTCGTGCAGGCCCATACGGACGACGAATCCCTGCTGCAATATGACCTGGTGCTTGAACCGATTGCGGAGGAACACCTGAGCAGCCTGGCTCCCGGTAGCATCAGTCCCGGAGCTGAGGCGCGCTACATCTATATTTTCTCAACGATAGCCCTGCTGATCTTGCTGCTGGCCTCTGTCAATTATATGAATCTGGCAACGGCTCGCTCAATGCAACGCGCCCGAGAAGTGGGTATGAGAAAAGTCGCCGGAGCAAGCAGGGGCCAACTGATACGGCAATTCCTCAGCGAGGCGGTTTTGCTGTGTCTCATCGCTTTTCCGTTGGCGTTGATGCTTGTCGAAGGTCTGGCTCCTTTGTTTGGTGCTCTGGTACAACGGAATATCGGGTTCAACTATTCCGATGACGTTGTTTTTCTGCTGGCTGTCATGGGTCTCGTTGGACTGGTTGGGTTGTTTTCGGGGAGCTATCCGGCCTGGCATCTTGCACGTGTTCGTCCAGCAACCATGCTCAAGGGCCATCCAACAATCCACGGACATGCCGCAACATTGCGCAAGGGCCTGGTGGTTTTTCAGTTTGCGATTTCTGCCTTGCTCATTATCAGTGCCTTGAGCATGCAGCATCAACTCGATTATATGCGGTCCAAGCCGCTCGGATTTACCCCGGAGCAAGTCATCGTGTTGCCCTTGCGAGGTCCTCTCGCCCAATCGATGAGATCAGGCCGCCAGCCCGTGCAAGCCCTCAAAGAAGCCTTGCTGGCTCAGGAGCCAGTCGTAGAGGCTACTGCGGCCAGCATGCTTCCTGGCAAAGGCACTGCCCCACTGCCTGTCACAACAGATAGGACCGACCTGTTTTCCTTACCGCTTTTCTGGGCAGACGATGATTTCCTTAGAACCATGGAGATTGAGGTCATGGCCGGGCGCGGTTTTGAAGAGGGCCTAGCAGATGATAACCGCGCTATCCTGCTGAATGAGACAGCCGTTCGGGAGATTGGCTGGCGAGACCCCATTGGCAAGACAGTGACGCTGCACCAAACGGATTACGAGGTGATCGGTGTGGTGAAGGATTTTCACTTTACCTCTCTCCAAGAAGCTATTCAACCGCTCGGCCTGCTTGTGCAAGAGGAGAATCACCGATTTTTAGCTGCTCGTATTCAGACGGATAACCTATCCAGCACTTTGGCTGCGCTTGAAACGACCTGGAAGCAGTTTATTCCTGATTATCCATTCGATTTTTTCTTCCTCGATGCGGCCTTCGATCAGCTTTATCAGGCAGAAGATCGCCTGGCTCAGATTTTCAATGCCTTTACGTTCATTGCTCTCCTGATAGCCTGTCTGGGCATCTTTGGCCTAGCCGCCTTTACTACGGAGCAGCGTACCAAGGAGATCGGCATTAGGAAAATTCTGGGCGCGTCCGTGCCCAGCATTATCCTGCTGATCAGCAAACAGTTTCTCATGCTCCTAGGACTAGCTTTCCTGCTGGCTGCTCCACTGGCGTATGTTGTGATGAACCGATGGCTGGACGACTTTGCCTACCGCATTGAATTGGGATCAAGCATCTTCCTACTCGCCGGGGCAATGGCGCTGGTCATTGCGTTGGGAACGGTAAGTTATCAGGCCATCAAGGCGGCCCTGGCCGATCCGGTGCAATCGCTACGGCATGAATAAACCGTAGGGCTATGAGGCATTATGACCCTACTTACCATCAAACTCTATGCTCAAGAACTATCTCACCATCGCGCTGCGGAATCTGCGCAAGCAGAAGGCCTACTCGTTCATCAATGTGGCGGGGCTGGCGATTGGGCTGGCGTGCTGTTTGCTCATCGTACGCTACATCCAGGATGAGCAGAGCTACGACCGGTTTCACGAAAACGCGGATCGCATCTATCGCGTGGTGGCAGGTTTTGAAGATGGCCCGCCGACGAATGCCAACAACGGATTCTCGTGGGGGCCGACGATCGAGAAAGACTTCCCAGAGGTGGAGTATATGGCGCGGCTCCACAAGATGGGCTGGGGCGAAGAGCGCGTCGTGGCACGTGGCGATCAGCGGTTCTACGAAGACAGCTTCTTCTTTGCCGATCCTGACATCTTCCAGATTTTCAGCTTCCCCTTTGTCGCGGGTGATCCAGCAACAGCGTTGGTCGAGCCGAACACGGTCGTCATCACTGAATCCATGGCGCAGAAGTATCTGCCGGGGGAAGACGCGCTCGGCAAAATGATTTCTGCTGATCCCTACAACGACGGGCAGTTCATTGATTTTACGATCACTGGCGTGATGGAGGACATCCCGGAAAATTCGCATGTTCATTTCGATTTTCTCGCATCGGTAGCGACGGAAGGCGAACTGGCTGGTTGGGGCTTCGACCCGGTTTTCACATACATGCTACTCGCCGAAGGAGCCGACCCGAGCGATATGGAAGCGCGCTTTCCGGATATGCTGGCCTCGCACATCCCGGCTGATCGGCTGGCCCAGTTCCCGCTCACGCTCCACCTCCAGCCGCTGACCGACATCCGCCTGCACTCCAACTTGCGCGCCGAACTCGAACCGACCGGCGACATCGCGTACGTCTATCTGTTCTCCGCCATCGGGTTGTTGATTCTGGTAATTGCGTGCATCAACTTCATGAATCTTGCTACGGCGCGGTCCGCGCAGCGGGCACGGGAAGTTGGGATGCGCAAGGTGCTCGGTGCCGCACGCCCACAACTCATTCGGCAATTCCTCGGAGAAGCATTGCTGCTCAGTGGCCTCGCGCTGGTGCTGGCGATGGCGCTCATTCAGGTGGCGCTGCCCGTGTTTAACAGCCTCTCTGGCAAAGCTATCAGCATCAACTACCTGGACAACCTCGCGTTGCTTGGCAGTCTGGTTGGGTTGACGTTGCTGGTGGGCGTTGTGGCAGGCAGCTATCCAGCCTTCTTTCTCTCGGCCTTTCGCCCATCTGAGGTCTTGAAAGGACAGACGAGGCACGGACGCAGTCGAGCAGTGGCGTTGCGCAAAGGGCTGGTCGTCTTTCAATTTGCCATTTCCATTTTCTTGATTGCGAGCACTGCCGTCGTTTATCAGCAGATGCAGTATATACGGGCCAAGAACCTGGGCTTCGACCGTGAGCAGATCGTGGTGCTGCCGCTCAACGACGAGGTGCGCGCCAGCTACGAGACCATGCGCAACACGTTGCTGCAGGATACGGGCATTCAGGCGATAGCGCTCTCGGAGCAGGTGCCTGCTCGTGCTGGCAGTGGCTCCCGTTACACCATTGAGGGCATCGACGAACCGGTAAGCGCCTATCGCCTTTTCACCGATCACACGTTCCTCAACACCTATGGTATGAACCTCGTGGCAGGACGCGGTTTTTCGGAAGCCGTCCCTACCGATAGCACCGAT
>DATGCC010000366.1:0-7020 GCA_035312345.1 Rhodothermales bacterium | reverse complement strand
CATGGGCTTCAACGTGGATGGGGAGATGATCACCGCCGAGAAAATTACCTGCACGGTTCACCCATCAGCCCTGCAGATGGTGGTAGGGCCGGAGTATCCCCATCCGACCAGGACATAGTATTACTGCTCAAAGGGGGGGATGTACGGTGCGCCTGCCCCACAGCAACGCCCAGCCTCTTCTTTAGGTAGCACAGCCAGTAATTGTTCAGAGATTTGTTGCACGGTTTGATCACGCATATCCGCGTTCTTTTCTTCATACAGCGAAGGTTCAATCATCGTAATCACTTCGTTTAAGACCTTGATTTGCTTCTCCGTAAGCCCTTCGCGGTTCCAGGCCAACCAGCGCTCGGCTTGTGTCCGGGCAATTAAAGCCATGTTTTCGGCAGAGAGGGTCTGAAACTGTTCCACTTGCTCATTCCTTGACAACTGAGCAAACTCGTCATAGGTGATGGTAATCTGTGCTGTAGCCGGAGGGGCACAAAGCACGAGTAGCACGAAAGCAAGTGGGTACAGGTAGGTTGACATGGCTCCCATATTCTGATTAAATGATAGACCTATTGCGAATCGTAGCAAGTGCAGGATAATAAACAGTATGAAAGGGGTGCTGAAATAGCAAATCTTTGCTTAGCGATCCTTCCTTTCCTTAGAGAATAGACCGGAGACAAGGGCTTTCAATTCCTCCGGTACGAACGGCTTGCGCAAGTAGGCGGTGAAGCCTTCAGAGAGCAACTTTTCCCGGTCTCCGGGCAGGGCATAGGCGGTCACTGCAGCAATGGGAATGCGATCATAGGAGGGGAGGCGTCGCAGTTTCTGCATCACGTCTCGTCCACTCGGGCCGCCACCGAGGTTGATGTCCATCAGCACGGCGTCGAAGATATGTTCGTTCTCTTGGCCATGCACCGCGTCGAGCGCATCTTGTGCATTGGTGGCCGTCCTGACCTCGTACTCCTCGGCCAGCAGTTGCTCTATGAGGAAACAGGTCTCTTCATTATCCTCCACGACGAGCAAGCGCTTGGGGGACGGTGGCCTGGATGGAGACATGATTTTTCCGCGATGCTCTTGAGATGGTGTCGCTTTTTCTTCTGAAGCCAGTTGGGGAAAGCGTAGGGTAAAGCGGCTCCCTTGCCCTTTCTCACTTTTCACCGAGATGGTGCCGCCCATCTTCTCTGTAAGTTGCTTGGCGATGGAAAGGCCCAGTCCACTACCTTCAAAGGCGCGCGTATAGCCTGTTGATTCCTGGGTAAAAGGGTCAAACAGCGTTGCAAAGAACTCCTCTGAGATACCAATGCCCGTATCCTGCACATGAATCAAGAGATGCCCGTTATAACGCTGGCCAGGTGGGAATGACGATGCCTGCTGACGGCGCTCAACCAAAATCTGGATGCCTCCAACGGTGGTAAACTTGATGGCATTACCGATCAGATTCTGCAGCACACTCGTGAATCCACCCCGGTCAATGAAAAGAAGGGCGTCTTGAGCGGCTGGATGAATATCAACGGTCAGCGTGAGCCCTTTTCGTTGGGCTTCCCAGCGGAAGAGGGAGGCCATTTCGCGGACCAAATCTGCAAGCTTCAGCGGCTGGGGATGCAGGGTTACTCCTTCCGCTTCCAACTCTGCCAGCGTCAACACGGAGACGAGCGTTTCTGTCAGACGCCGCCCGCCCTGCACAATCTCCTGGGCCAGCTTTTTATCCTCTCCGCTGAGTTTACGGGCCAGCAGGTCTCCAAAGCCAACCATCACCGTGAGCGGCGTGCGGATCTCATGGCTCATGTTGGATAGAAAAGCCGTCTTCAACTGGTTGGCGTTTTCGGCGCGCTGGCGAGCGTGATGCAGTTCGACCATCTGCGATTGGAGGCGCTCAGTCATGCGGGAAAAGGTGCGGGCCAATACGCCGATCTCGTCTGTGCGCTCGATGGGGAGGTTGTGGGGTTCCAGCGGGTCGCCGTTCTGCCCAAGCGCTTCGGCCTCGCGACGGATGTGCCTTAGCGGGCGGGTGTGGACGTGCGCGAACACCAGTGCTAGCCCGATAGCTACCAGGCAGAAGAGCAACATGACGAGGATCGTGTTGCGCTGCACGTTCTGCACCCCAGCGAAGATGGTTTCGTAGGACGCTGAAAGACCAAGAAATAGAGAATCGGAGGTCGTACCCCGATCCAGGGGGAAGCGGTGCAAATAAAGCACCTGGGGTCGGAGGTGGGCAATGCCTTCTGCCGCTTCGCCCGCTCGGAAATACGGAGCCGATGCAGGAAAGGTATCCTGGATCCGGTGGGGCTCACCCTTCTCAAACCCGAAGGTCATCGCCGGGTCCGGGTGCAGGAGAAAGTCACCGCGCGTGTTGGTTAAATAGAGCGACATAGATGGTGGTACGAGCGTCAGTAGCTGGTCCAGCGCGTACCCAAAATCCATGTTGATTACCACAATGCCGAGGGCGTCATTGGATTCCCCATAGAGCGGCATCGCGGCCCGGACCGTCGGCGTTTCTGGTCGCTGAATGACGCCAAGCTCGCGATTGAGATTGATCTCGGAGATGTAGAGCGTGCCGGGGGACAGCCCAATCGATTCCTGAAAATAGTCTCGTGTTCCTTTCTGTTGAAGCGAATCCGCAGGTGTAATGATGATTTCATCGTCCCTACGATCGGCGCGTACAATCTCTCGGCCATTATCCTGGCGACCTATTAGGCGCACCTGGAAGTAATGCGGGTGATGCTCAAGGAAAGCGCTGAAGATGGTTTCCAGTGTGCGCAACGCACCGGCATCGGCAGCATCACTGGGGCGGGTGCGGAGGTCTGTGTTGGCAGCGGCTGTTGCAACACGGAGTACCAGGGGCGAGGCGGCAAGAAAGCGGGTATCCTCGCGCAAAGCCATCATATTTTGATCGAGTCGCTGATCTACAATCTCAGACACATGATCAAGTTGGTCCGTGGCGCTGGATTTGAGCACCTGCTCAGCGTTCCAGTAGACCAGCATCCCTATGATGAGGGTTGCAAAAAGAAGTAAGGCGGCAATAGAGAGTGCAAGCTTCGATGCAATCCCCAGGCGTATACGCGGGAGGAAACGCATGATGGCGACTCGTTCTATGAGGATGCCTCGCAATACTCAGTACATCGTTAGGTTCACTGGAAACACCAACAGTCTGGCTTCAAAGCGCTCTACAGGCTTTGAGCCAGTATTGTTCGTTGTGACCCACAAGTAGGCTTTTTCTGGACGAGCTAAGGTATAACGAGGCACAATACTATAGCGCGCATCCATAAAAGGAGGTGCCTGTTTCAGGGGGATAAATATTATATCACACGGAAATATGGCACGAAGTAACGTTTGGGTAATGTGTATTCTCCTTCACAGGAGAGGCTGAGGGCTTGTAAGAAAGTAGCCACGACATCAAATTAAAGTCCTGCAAACTGCCATCCCTCATCGTGGAGGATTTGCAATGCCGAGGTGAGAGCAGCAGGGGTTACGTGCCGCGCTTTGGGATTGTCGTGCAGTACGATAATAGAGCCGGGGCGGACGGCATCAAGGATGCGGCGAGAGATGCGGTGCGTGGTGGCTGTAGGTAAATAATCGCCCGGTCCGATGTCCCACATGGTGCACCGTTGCCGCCGGAGATCACACCATCGGCGGATGGCCTGGGTAAACCTGCCATAGGGTGGGCGCATCCAGCGGAGCGGTTGGCCGGTCAGGTCTTCCAGCAAGCCCGTTGTTCGTTCCAACTCGCTCAGCACACGGGCAGAGGAGGCACGCCAGGCGTCGGGATGCGAAAAGGTATGGTTGCCCAGCGTGTGACCGGCATCAGCGAGGTCGCGGACGAGCGCCGGGTGTTGTTGTGCATGCTTGCCCAGAAGGAAGAATGTGGCCGACGCATCGAAGCGGGCCAGGATGTCGAGCAGGGCAGCGGTGAGGGCTACCGTAGGGCCATCATCGAAGGTAAAGTACACCACCCGCTCCGTCGTAGGTATACGCCAGAGGACGTCGGGATAGTAGCGCGCTACCCAGCGCGGCAGGCGCGTCCCCACAGTATGCACGACATCGATCATCAGATGCTCATTTACTATTTGCCATCTTCCATGTCACTCTACGTCCTTTCCAGGTTGGAGGTGCAAAGGCTGCCGCAGCGCCAATGGCGACGACGTACGGAATTTGCATGACCTGTGCTAGCGGAAACAGGCGAAAGAGATGGCCCTGTCCGAAATGGACACAGGCCGGGAACAGCAGCGTGGTTTCTGCACCCATCTTGAGGAGGAAAGCACCCAGCACCATGGGCCACAGCGAGGGGACAAAAGGGGTTGCGAGTGCCCCCACCAGTAGCAGCACGTAAAATACATAGACCGTCAAGATGGCAGCAACCAGTCCGGGCAGGGGGTAGCGTGGTCCGGTTCCGGCCCACCGGCGGCGTTGCGACCAGAAGGCGGGAACGTCCAATTCTGGTTTCGTCTCGACCATCGCGACGGGATCCGCGCAAAACCGGACACGCCAGTCGGTATGCTCGGCGAGGCGTTGGGCCAGGACCTCATCGTCGCCTGGCATAACGCGGCGTTTTGGATCATTGGCAAACAACCCCAGCACCTCGCGTCGATATCCGACATTGGCACTGTTGCACATGTTTGGTCGTCCCAGGCCCATGCCGCCTGCTCCGGTGGCAACGAGGCCAAGGAATTCCAGCGCTTGCAACCGCCCGAAGAGTGAAGCGCCGGGCCGATACCGCACGGGACCGGCCACGAAGCCGGTATCCGGTGAAAAATAAGCAGCCATCGTGCGGATCCAGTGGGGCGATACGATGCAATCGGCGTCTGTTGTGAGAAGAATGTCGCCTTGGGCGGCAGCGATGCCCTGCTGCTGGGCCCATCCTTTATGACCGTCCTCTTCGTGTTTGGCCATTTGAACGAGTCGAAGAGGTGGTGTATTTCTATCTTGATCCATTGCAGTTCGAGCCAGTACGGGCTGCTGCCTGTGCTGTACGAGCGATGGCGTTTTGTCCGTTGAGCCGTCATCTACAACGATGATTTCGAAACGGTCGGGAGGATACTCGTTTGCCAGCAGCGCATCGAGGCACGCGTCAATGTGGGCTTCCTCATTACGAGCGGCAACGATCACAGAAATGAAAGGCCATGTCTCAGGGGCAGAAGGCGCGGGGAAGCGGCGCACCCGTAGAAAGCCTACTGCGAAAAGACCGATCAGCATCGCGTAAAATAAAGCCAGGACGAGCAGGGCTATAGAAAAGGAAACAAGGATCGGCATCAGGAAGCGGTAGGTTGAAAGACATTCACTGGCCCAGGTTTTTTCCCAAGCTGAAGTGAAAAAACAAAGGGAACGCCGAACAGGGCGGGGCCGAGCAGGTTGATGCAGAAAAGCAAAAACGCTGCATCGAAAGATATGGCCTGTGAGACGCCAAACGCTCCCAGGAAAAAGACCGCCGCACCCTCTCGGATGCCCAGATCCATCAGCGTAACAGGCGGAATCAGGTACTTGGCAAAGAAGACCGCACTGACGCCGAGGTAGGCGGTCGTCACGGGGAGGTCTGGCGAGAAGGCATAGAGCAGCAGGACAAATTGCGTGGTGTAGACGGCATACCGAACCGTAGCGAGACTTATAAGACCCACCATTGCAGTCGTCCGATAGCGGCGCAAGAACCGCAGCCGGTGACGAAAGCGACGGATGAAGGCCACACGACTCACTAAGCGGTAGCTCAGCCGGGGAAATAGTAGGATCGCCGAAAGACTTAACACGATCACAGCGCCCACCATCAGCGCACCCAGCCACATCGCTGCCGGTTCGGGGGTGGCAACATCCAGATAGGCCAGAAACCCCAGAAGGCCCGCTGTTACACCAATTAGCATCGCCAGGAGACGGTCGGTGTAGACGAGCGCCATCAGGACACCCCGCCGAGGATGCGGCAGGGCATAGGCACGACCTGCATAGGCCCCCAGGCCCGCTGGCGAGATGAAGCCCAGCGTATGTCCTGCCAGCAGGCTCGCTGCTGCCGTGCGCCACCGGGTGGAAGGAGCGACCGGAGACACCAGCCGATGCCAGCCCACAGTTTCGAGTAATAGGTTTACGGGAAGCAGAAGCAACGCTGCACCGATCCAGGCGGGCCGGGCTGAGGCAACCGCTGCCAACATATCAGCGGGCTTCACGACGTACGCGAGGTAGCCGACCGCGACCGCCGCAAGGATTGCTTTTAGCAGGGTATACTTAAAGGAAGTCTTCACATCGCCCATGGCATTTGCTACCTTTGCGTGCATCCGTAACGCGTGGCAAGTATACACGTTCGGTTGCTTGCCCTTCAAATTGAATCGACGCAGGACACACAAACTTTATGCGTATTCTCATCATCGGCAGCGGGGGGCGCGAGCATGCGCTCGCCTGGGCATTGGCCCGTTCTACAACCAACCCGAACCTTTTCATCGCGCCGGGCAATGCGGGCACGGCCCAAATCGGCAAAAACATCCCCGTCCAGGCGACGGACCTGGACGCCCTGCTCCAGTTTGCCCGCGACGAGCACATCGACCTGACCGTGGTGGGGCCGGAGCAACCGCTGGTCATAGGCATTGTTGATGCCTTTGAGGAGGCGGGCCTTCGTATTGTCGGGCCATCGGCGGCGGCGGCGCGGCTGGAAGGCAGCAAGGCGTTCTCGAAAGCCTTTATGCAGACCTACAATATTCCGACGGCGGCTTATCGCACCTTTAGTGCCGATCGGTACGATGAGGCGAAGGCCTATCTTCACGAGCAAGGTGCGCCTATTGTCATCAAAGCCAGTGGCCTCGCGGCAGGCAAAGGAGCCATCGTGTGCGAAACTCTGGAAGCCGCTGTCGAAGCGCTCGACCACATCATGCGCGACCGGGCTTTTGGTGCAGCAGGCGATGAGGTGGTCATCGAAGCCTTCATGCGCGGCGAGGAAGCCAGCGTCTTTGCCCTGACCGATGGCACACACTACCGTCTGCTCTCAACCGCTCAGGATCACAAGCGCATCGGCGAGGGAGACACCGGTCCCAATACTGGTGGGATGGGGGCCTATGCTCCTGCTCC
>DATGCC010000365.1:0-3487 GCA_035312345.1 Rhodothermales bacterium | reverse complement strand
CACATGACTATCCCCGCCACCTTTATGTGGCCGCGCGACGCCTGGGATACGCCCGTCACCATCACCTTCGACCGACCGGATGACGACTGGCACATCGCTACACAACTGATGCCGACGGATGACCCCGAAATGTTTGAAGCGCCCTCGCTCTACTATTTCATGGACAGCCCGACGGAGATCAGTCCGTTTACCATGCGCTCGTGGGAAGTGATGTCTAATGGCGAGACACAAACCATCCGGCTCGCGGTGCATCACGCAGGTACGGAGGCAGAAGTAGATGCCTATGCCGAGATGGCTAAAAAGGTGGTTGCCGAACAAATTGCCATCTTTGGAGAAATCCCGGATTACGATGGCGGCACCTATACCTTCATCGCAGATTACCTGCCACACGTCAATGGCGACGGGATGGAGCATCGCAACTCGACGATCTTGAGCAGTACCGGCTCGCTGGAAGAGAATGCACTGGGATTGCTCGGCACGCTGTCTCACGAATATTTTCACCAGTGGAATGTAGAGCGCCTTCGCCCACAAACGCTGGAACCGTTTGACTTCGAAGCCGCCAACATGTCGGATGCGCTGTGGTTTGCTGAGGGATTCACGAGCTACTACGACGACCTAACCATCCGCCGTGCTGGTATTACAACGGACGACGACTACGCGCAAAGCCTGACCAACAACCTGAACTACGTGCTCACCTCACCCGGCAGCCACTTTTTCTCACCGGTCGAGATGAGCCAGCAGGCTCCGTTCGTTGACGCCGCTTCGTCCATCGATCCTCAGAACAAGAGCAACACGTTCATCTCGTACTACTCGTGGGGTGCAATGATTGGCCTCGGCCTCGATCTTGCATTACGAGGTCACTTCGGCACAACGCTGGATCTTTACATGCGAAACGTCTGGCAGCAATATGGCAAACCCGAAATTCCCTACACGCTCGCTGACCTCCAACGCATCCTCGCGGAAGAATCAGGCAGCCCAGAATTCGCTGAAGACTTTTTCCAGGATCATGTCTACGGACGCACAATGATGGCCTATAAGTCTTTGCTGTCTCAAGCAGGCTTCTTGCTTCGGCTCGCCCATCCCGATGAAACGTGGCTGGGCGGCGGTGTAACGGACCTTGACGGGCAGGTCGTTATTGCCTCCAACGCAACCATTGGTGGGCCGCTCTACGAAGCTGGTTTGGATCGGGGTGATGTGATCCTCGAAGCCGAAGGGCAGGCCATTGCTGACGTCACCGCGTTCATGGACATGCTAGACGAGTACGAACCTGACGACACGCTCACCCTGCTGGTCAATCAGCGCGGCGAGCAGAAGCAGGTCGTGGTGACCCTCGCCCAGGATCCCCAGTTGGAAGTGGTGACTTACGAAACCGCAGGCCGCACCCTCACCGATGCCCAGCGTACTTTCCGCACCAAGTGGCTCGCCTCCCGCGTCCACTGAGACCATGCACAAGTACCTTCTCCTCATCCTGCTCTTGCTATTAAGCTGCCAGGATCCGCGCACACCTGTCGCAGGTTCGGCGCTGGTGTTGCTGGGCGTAACAGTGATCGACGGAACGGGCCACCCTCCGCAGCCTAACCGTACGGTGGTGATTCAGGATGACCGCATCGTCGCTATTGACAGCGCAGGGACGTTTGCTTTTTCAGAGGAAACCGAGGTGCTCGACCTAGCCGGTTATTTTCTGCTGCCCGGCTTCATCGACATGCATGCCCATGTCACCATTCTTCCTACAAAGGAAGATGGTACGCTTGCACGATCGTATGACCGGGTAGCATCGGAGCAGGTCTTGCGGATGCTGCTGGCGGCGGGCATTACCACGGTGCGCAACCCCGCCGCGCCGACTGAGGATGGCATTGCCTTGCGGGAAGCGATAGCGGCAGGAGAAATCGCCGGACCGCGCATCTTTACAGCAGGCCGAGCGCTGAATCGGGTAGCTGGCTCGTTCGGTCCTTTCGTAGCGACACCGGATGAAGAACAGGTCCGCGAAGTCGTGCGCCGTCAGGCTGCGGCAGGCGTGGATTTTGTTAAGGTCTACGGCGCGTTGCCGCCTGCACTGGTAGAAGTCGCTATTGACGAGGCGCACGCGCATGGCCTCCATGTCATCGGGCATATGCAACGTACGTCGTGGACACAGGCCGCTCGCTTCGGTATCGACGCTATCACACATGGTGCCCCATGGTCTGCCGCGTACCTGCCGGAAGCGTTGCAAGACAGCTATCGAGGAACGATGAAAGACCGCATTGTCTGGCTCGAAAACATCGACCTTGACGGCCCTGCCATTCAGGAAATGCTGGACGCGCTGGCCGAGCACCATGTCACCATCGACCCGACCCTCATAGCCTATCACACCAAGTTCTGGGACCAGGACCCGCGCTACCGTGCGAACCCCGATCTGTCCTCCGTCCCTACTCCGATCCGTGAGGGCTGGCAGCGCAGCACGTTCACGTCGGATTGGACGGACGCAGCGTTTGAACGGGCCCAGGCTGCCTGGCCTAAAATGCTTGACCTCACCCGACGCCTGCACGAACGCGGGATCCTACTCACAGCGGGCTCTGACCTGCCCAACCCCTGGGTAATCCCCGGCGTCAGTTTCCATCAAGAATTGCTATTGCTAAACGAAGCAGGTATCCCGTCAATGGATGTATTGCAGATTGCCACCTGCCATGGTGCCATTGCCCTTGGCGTTGACGACGAGGTGGGCACGATAGCTGTAGGGAAACGGGCCGATCTGGTCGTCCTCGCCGCCGATCCGCTGATGGATATTCGCAACACCCAAGCCGTAAACCTGGTCCTCAAGAACGGCACCCCTTATCATCCTGCCACCTTGCTAGAGACACCTTGACACCGACCAGTTGCCGATGTCTTCCATTCCTGATATCGAAACGGCCCGCCTCCACCTCCGCCCCTACACCCGTGACGATGTCGATGTGCTACATCGGCTGTGGACCGACCCGGACATCCGCCGCTACCTGCTCGACGACGAAATCATGCCCCGTTCCTGGGTAGCAGAAGAAATAGAGGGGGTGCTGACTGCTTTCGACGAGCATGGGTGGGGCCAGTGGGCTGTGCTGCCTCGGAATGAAAACACGGTGATCGGATTCTGTGGCTATCGGCCTTTTCACAAGCCGCCGGAATTGCAACTGCTTTACGGCATCACCCCTGCCTATTGGGGACAGGGCCTGGCCCCGGAAGCCGCGCACGCCATGATGCGCTACGGATTTGAGCACCTGCATTTCGACCAGATCATCGCCAGCACCGACGCTCCCAACGCCGCCTCCATACGGGTGATGGAGAAAACGGGCATGGTCTTCGCCAAACGCATCACCCTCCATGGCCTTGACACCCTCTACTATGTGCTGAACCGTTCCGACTTCCGTGCTGGCAACGCTCCTTACCGTGTTATTTGAACAGGCGCAACAAAATGGGACGGCGCTCGAAAGCAAAGCGTGTCCACCCTCGTTAAAAAATTAGCACAGGTACTCCCATG
>DATGCC010000364.1:0-9235 GCA_035312345.1 Rhodothermales bacterium | reverse complement strand
ACCTTTACCACTCAACCATCACCGACTCAAGCCCGCAACTGTCCACGATAGCGGGGTAACTCCAACTCCATATTCAGTGTTTTAGTTTGTATCTTCTGGGGTACTGGAATGTGTAGCAGCAATAGTAGGGGATATAGCTTGAGGGTAAGGGATTAATTGCCCTCAAATTACCCCCAACTGATCTTCAATATGGTCTAACCCAAAATGGCCCAGAACCATAAACACTGATCCTGAGCCACTGAGGATGATTAGTCTAGTCGGGGTGGCGGGATTTGAACCCACGACCTCTTCGTCCCGAACGAAGCGCGCTACCGGGCTGCGCCACACCCCGAATTCTGTTGCCCTTCAACGACCCGTCGCCGCGAAAGGGTCCAGAATATACGATGGCGCATAGCTTCTCGTCTAGCAACCAGCCAAAGTTCAAGTTTTATCCACATTGTGGGGAAGGACGAAGAGCCAGTAGCAAAAAACTACACCCCTGGTCCTTCCTCTTGTCCTCATACTACTGCTGCATACATCTCGTCGATCAGTTCGCCGTATTGCTCTTCGATGGCGCGGCGCTTGAGTTTCATCGTCGGTGTCATCATGCCATTCTCGACGGTGAACGGCTCCGCGATGAGACGGAAGTCGCGGATCTTTTCGTGGGCGGCAGCGCTGCGAGAGTAGCTGCGAAACTCTTTCTTGAAGAGCTTCTGAACGGCGTCATCATCCAGTAACTGCGACGGGCGTTCGACGCCGAGGTTGTTTTCTTTGGCGTAGGCCAGGAGCGCGTCCATGTCGGGCACGACGAGCGCTGTCAGATATTCGCGGCCTTCGCCTGCTACCATGATCTGGTCAATCCACGGAACGGTGATGAACTGTTCTTCGATGGGACCGGGGTAAATGTTCTTGCCGCCTTTTGATACGATCATGTGCTTGATGCGGTCGGTGATGAGCAGGTAGCCATTGTCGAAGCGCCCTACATCGCCTGTGTGGTACCAGCCGTTTTCGTCGATGGCCTCGCGGGTGGCTTCTTCGTTGTTCCAGTAGCCTTTCATGATGTTCGGCCCGCGTGCGACGATCTCGCCAGCCTCGGTCGTGAGCGACGACGGATACTGCTCACCCGACAACTGTCCGATGATTTTGTTGTCGCTCAGCCGCATAATACCAACGGTGACACCGGGGATGATGTGCCCTACACTGCCGTATCGCGGCTTGTCCACCGGGTTCACTGTCAGCACCGGAGCCGTCTCTGTCAATCCATAGCCCTCGATGATGGTGATGCCCGCCGCCTGGAAAAACTCGCCGATGCGGCGGGGCAAGGCAGCACCACCCGACACGGCAAAGCGCAGGTTACCACCCAGCTTTTCGTGTAGTTTCGAGAAGACGAGCCGGTGGGCCACCTTGTATTTCTGTTTGAGAAAGAACCCTGGCTGGCCATTCTGCCGGGCCGCTGTCATCTGCCTGCCTGTCTCCACCGACCAGTTGAAAATCTTCTGCTTCATCGGCGTGCCTTCTTCCACCGACTTGGCGATGATGTTGTAGACTTTCTCGAACAGGCGCGGCACCGAAATCATCACCGTCGGCGACACTTCCGGCAGGTTCTTACTGACGCTGTCAATACTCTCGGCGTAGGTGATCTTGGCTCCGCAGGCCATGACTGCATTGTAGCCCGCCGTGCGCTCGAAGGAATGGCAAAGGGGCAAAAACGAGAGGTGGTGGTCGTCCGGCCCAAAGGGTACGAGTTGAAGCGCCGCCTGCACGTTGCTGCAAAAATTGCGATGCGTGAGCATGACCCCCTTGGGCGTGCCCGTGGTGCCACTGGTGTAAATGAGCGCGCTGAGGTCGTCGGGCGCGACGGTGTCGGCGATGGGTGCGAGCGTGGCAGCGTGCTCCTGCCAGTACGCAACGCCTTCAGCCATCACGTCGTCCCAGTGCCGCACATAATCGGGGTGCTCGGCACGTAGCTCGCTCATGGTGACAATCTCAACGAGATCGGGACAGTCGTCGAAAACGTCTTCAGCCTTGCGGAGCTGAATCGACGCAGAGGTGATGACGACCTTGGCACCAGAATCTTTGAGGATATAACCAACCTGCGAGGCGGGCAGTGAGGTGTAGAGTGAGACGTTGACGCCGCCCAGGATCTGTGTGGCGAGGTCGGTGATGGCCCACTCCGGGCGGTTTTCAGAGAGAACCGCTACCCGATCGCCAAACTGCACGCCGCGCTGATGCAAATACCCTGCAAACGCCTGCACCTGCTGCTCCAACTCCTCCCACGAAATATCGACCCACTCTTTGGATTGGCGGTCTTTGTATCCCAGCGCCGCCTGGTGCTGCCCCTCGAAGTGGACAATGAGCCGAGCGAACAATTGCGGGATGGTTTCAAATTCGACGAGCGCACTCATAAGCAATGGGCCTTCCGTGGGATGAACGTGAGAAAAAAGCGCTTTTTAACAACGTCACAAATCTAATTGCTCCCACGGGGAATGGCAATGCCGTATGAGGTGCTAGCTTTTACCACACTTTGCAAACTTGTTCAGGCGGTTTCACTATCGGCAATTCTTCCACCGAAGCCACCTCGCAAGCAGGCATGCTGGGCGGCACCAGCGACACAGCATCTTGAGCGCGGGCGAATGGGACAACTGCCAGCAGGATGAGCAACGAGGCAAAACGATTCATGGCAGCTTCTCTCAGACAAGCGTTCAATCAACACGCTGAAGCACCATCTCTTCGACTTCTTCCGATATCAAGGTGGATACAGCACCTGCCTCATCTCGCACAAAGCGCAGGGGCGCGATGCCACCCACCATCAAAAAGCGCGTTTCGGACTGCGGGATGAGTTCGGCTACTGGTCCTTCATCTTCCTGCGCCAGCAGCCGGTCTCCCTCACGCTTGACGCGGATCGTGAAACCGTACTCCTCCGATTGATAAGCCCCGACGTAATCATCATAGAGCGCCGGGTCTATTGCCACGCCCTCCGGTGTTTCTAGCTTGTTGAGTTCGCCCAGCCCATGCTCCTGTTCGCAGACGACGCACAGGGTGGGCTCGGCGAAGTTGTTGATGTGGTGCGCGACGGGATGCATCGTCTGGAGGAAGGCATGCATGGCGGTCAGGTCGGCGTCCGTCAGGTGCTGGAAGACCGTCCATGGCATCATGGGACTGAGGGTGCCGCCTTTACCTGTGCGAATAACCTGGATGAATGCTTCTGCCGGATAGGCCATGCCCGAAGCGTGCTTGGTAATGTTGGTGCTAAAAGCAATGTTCTCCCCCCGCTCGATAGGATTGCCACCGCCGAGCAAACCAGGATTCCGCAAAGAATACCAGGAGGTATGGCATCCCTCGCAGTTTCCGAGGAGCACCAGATAGCGCCCTCGCTCCCAGGGATCTGTCAGATCACGGGCGGGCACAGGCTCCGTGATCGGGCTCAGACGAGCAGCAAACTCCTGCTGCTGTTCCATCGGCAGCACCGTTGCAGGTAGCGGGTTGTGCGCGGGTGGCCGCGACCGCAAGAAGACAATCACTGAAGCTAAATCTTCGTCGGAGATGCGGCGGAAAGAGCCATAATCCATCGCCGGGTGCAACACACGCCCATCATGCCCGACGCCTTCACGGATGGCACGGGCGAGCATGTCATCCGTCCAGGTGCCGATACCAGTTTCATCGTCGGGCGTCAGGTTGGGAGCGGTGATCCAGGTGTCTGGATCTACAGAATACATCGCCCCGGCCCCTTTCGTCGCTTCGATGGGCAGCGCACTGGGAGCGTTCCAGTCGCGCTCAGAGTGGCAGGTGAAGCAGCGAAGCAATCCCTCAGCGAGGTACTCACCGCGAGCGAGGCGTTCCGGCGTGGTCTCGAAGGTGCGGTCCGTCAACGGACGCGCCTGCGCTTCGGTCAATTCGAGGAAGGCCGGTGGTTGTTCTGCCGAGCCGCAGCCTATCCAGAGACACACCAGAACAAGCAGGAGCCGTTGCATAAGCTGATACATGGTCATTCCATTCCTTTGTAAACCTTACCGTCTTTCATTACAAAGCGCACATCTTCCAAAACAGCGATGTCCTCAAGCGGATTGCCTTTCACCGCAATGAGGTCGGCCCATTTGCCTGCCTCAACACTACCGGCCTGGTTTTCTATGCCAATGAGTTCGGCAGCCCAGATCGTTGCCGCACGGATAGCGTCTTCGGGTGTCATGCCAGCCTCCACCATCAGCCGGAACTGCTCGGCGTTGCGACCATGGGGATAGACGCCGGCATCGGTGCCAAACACCATTTTGACCCCGGCCTGATACGCCTGCCGAAAGCGCTGTTGATAGTTGGCGTACTCTTCCTCATTGCTATGACCCAGCTCTTTGTCCGAATAATCCTGGTTCTTCTCGATCAAGTCATAGTGCGCAGCCAGCACATCCATTACCAGAAAAACCTCCTTTTCCTTCATCAGGTCGATGGCTTCCTGATCCAGCAAAGATCCATGCTCTATCGAATGCACGCCTGCCTGGATGGCATTCTTAATGCCGTCGGCTCCGTGCGCATGCGCGGCCACTTTGAGCCCTCGTTTGCGAGCCTCCTCCACGGCTGCCTGCATCTCTTCAACCGTATAGGACGCCGCGCCGGGGATGGTGCCGTGGGAGCCGAACCCACCGGTGGCGGCTATTTTGATCAGATCGACGCCATGCTTGATGTGGATCCGCGTTGCTTTTCGGACCTCATCAGGACCATCAGCCACTGCGTCGGCGTCGGTGGTGACCTTGTGCTGGTGCGCGATCCAGTTGCCCCAGTTGCCATGCCCGCCGGACATGGTGATCATCGGGCCGCTCACATACATGCGGGGCCCGTCGATCCAGCCTTTTTTGATCGCATCTCTCAGCGCAACGTCTGCATAGAATGGCTCTGACACATCGCGTACCGTTGTGAATCCGGCTTCGAGTGTGATCCTGGCATTTACGGTGCCGACAATGCCAAAGGTGGCTGCCGGGTAAGCCCAAAAATCGAAATCCTCGCCCATGTACGTATTATCGCAAAGGTGGGCGTGCGTGTCCATCAGGCCCGGCAGCACGGTGTAGCCGGAGAGGTCGATGATGTCCTCGTAATCTTGCCGATCAGCCCCCGCTGTGACCTCTTGAATCACGCCGTTCTCTACTCTGATCAAGGCATTGCTTATCAGAACACCGTTCTCAACATCCAGCAGGTTGCCTGCCAGAATGAAGTGCGTATCTTCTTGCGCTTTTGCCTCAGAAACCGAGAGAAAGGCTGCAAACAGTAGAATGAGCGTTCTGATGAATCGGTGGTGCAATAGGATTTTCATAAGCGGTGGCGGTTATTGTGGGCGGCGAAAACGGACAACGTTGCTTCCATCGTTTATCTCAACGCCCCACACCGTGTCCTCGGCATCCATCTGGAAAACGTAGAGCACATTAGAGTCTAGCACACGGAAAAGCGTACCACCGATGGGTTCAAGCGGATCGATCCATTTGCCGAAGCTGACGCGCAGGTTTCCATCCTGTATCGTTATCTGGGCCTCGGCATCGCGTCCTTCGCGTTTGTACAATCCCGTGAACGGTTGGAGTTCTGCTTCCTCACGGGGATGAACACCCAACGGGACGGGTTGGGCAAGCGCGTCTCTGTAATTGCGGATGAGCACCTCCTGCTTCATCTGGTCGATTTGCTCGCGGGTGTAGAGGTTGCCATTTGCGATGACCGCTCGGATGTGCCGAAGATTGGAAAGGTCTTCCAGAGGATTCGCATCAAGCAGGACGAGATCGGCAAGTTTGCCTTCAGCGACTGTACCTAGCTCATCGGTTCGGTCGAAGTACCGCGCCGGGTTCAGCGTAGCCGTTTGCAAAGCAGCAAGCGGAGGAAGCCCTGCCTCAACGAGGATTCCCAATTCATCAATCAGGCTGAAACCGGGATAGATGTACGGGTTCCCAAAGTCTGTGCCCGCGAGCAACGGAACGCCTGCGTTGTACATCTCGCCGACGATGCGCTTCTCCAGGGCATACAGGTTATCGTAGTGCTCTCGCTCTGCTGAGGGCGTAAAACCGAGGAAGCCACTGACCCATTCCCATTCGGCGGCCTCCCAGGTAGGAATATAGACAATCCCCTCATCCTGACGAAACGAAGCCACATTTGCTGCTGCATCCCAGATGCGGTTGGTGACCAACGTGGGTACCTGCCAGGTAGAATGCTCAGCGAAAGAGGCATACAACCGCTTGCACTTTTCAGCATCGAAGGTTGTGACAACTGGGCCGGGATCGAAAAGGACCCAGACGCCTGCTGTGCGTAGCGAGTCTTCGTGGGAAGAGCAGGTTTCGTGGATGCCTGTTAAATGCTCAATGCTGCGCTGCCCGGCTTCTGCCACATCGAAGGAAGAGACGGAATTGGGACCATGTCCAGCCACGTATAAACCAGCTTCCCTAGCCGCATCGACAAGTGCATGATAAGCATCTGGGGCAAGACGGCTATAGACCTTAACAAAGTCAATCCCTGCCTCTTTTACGTGGCTGACAAACGCCTGCGCCTCTACGACCGTTGTGACCGTATCCGAGTTCTGAATCGGCGGCGTGCCATCCACGAGCGTTCCCACATCGCCAAAACGCGGTCCGACAAACGTACCTGCTTCTATTTCCTCCCGCCAGACCTGCAGTTGCTCCGCCTGCTCACCGGGCTTGACGAACATATCGCGTACGCCAGTGACCCCATTGGCAAGGTAGAGCGGGAAGGTCCACGTGTTGGGCGGCTGCTGTGCGTTGTTGTTGAAGGTGTGGACGTGCATGTCCCACAGGCCGGGGATGAGGAAGCCGCCCTCGGTGTCCACGGTCTCTGCATCATCGGGTACCGCCACCTCATCGACCGAGCCGACAGCGGCGATACGGCGGCCTTCGATGAGCACCGTCTGGTTAGGATGGAGGGTGCCGCCGGTCACATCCACGACGGTGACGGGCGTGATGGCGAGCGAGGCGTCCTGGGCGGAGGCCGAAGCGGCGAGTGCCACGAGGGTAAGAAGGAGGGCAACGGGTCGCATAGCAAGTCGGGGTAGGATGAGAGCGAACATGGAATCGGTGTCTCAGCGTTGATTGCCCAAGTGTTCCTCGACGAGCGACAGTCGTTCCCTGTAGAAGGATAGTCCGGGATTCTGCTGCTCTTCAGCCAGAGTGACGGCCTGTGTCAGCGCATCCCGCGCTTCCTCGAAACGTTCGGCGGCGATGAGGCCGTCAGCGAGGCTGTCATAGGGGTTCGGGGCCTCCGGGTATGTGGCCACGTTCATCTCGAACACGGCGATCGCCTCCTCGATACGTTCCTGTGCCAGCAGTTGGTAACCAAGCGTGTTGAGTTCTTCTTCGCCGAAGACCAGTGAATCTGGCGGCTCCGCCAGCAAGGTGTTGTGTTGTACCCGGGCTGCCTCTATACCCTCTGCCTCGATCACGGTCAGAACAACATCAGCGACGGAGGGGCGGGTGTGCAGGGCGGCAGTCTCTTCCAGAATCCGGTCGAGGTCGGTGCGGCGGTAGAGACGGCCGTCGGCGACTACGGCGCGGATCTGCTGCGTGTTGGCGATGTCGTCGAGCGGGTTCGCGTCGAGTAGCACGAGGTCGGCGAGCTTGCCTTCTGCGACGGTGCCGAGTTCATCCGTGCGGTCGAAGAAGCGGGCGGGGTTGAGGGTGGCCGTCTGAAGGGCCTGCAGCGGCGTCAGCCCGGCCTCGACAAAGAGTTCCAGTTCTTCATGAACGCCGAAGCCGGGGAAGGCCCATGGGTTGGTCGTGTCGCTCCCGGTGAGGAAGGGGACGCCTTCCTCTACCATGAGGCCGACAATCTCCAACTCGCGGGCGAAGCGGGCTGCTCTGGTTGCCCAGTCGTTGTCGGTCACTTCGGAGACGAAGCGGTTGTCTTCAGGAATCCAGTCGTCGTAGGAACGCGGAGGCAGGTAGCGAAGGCGGTCGTCTCCCACCTCGGCGAGTTCGCGCATGAAGGCGTAGCCCCGGTTGGTGACGAGCGTGGGCACCTGCCAGGTCTCGTGCTTGACGAACGTAGCGGCAAGGTCGCGGCAGGTGCTCTCGCTCTGGGTGTCGAGGGTCCGGCGAATGCGTTCCCCCTGAATCTCCAGCCAGGTCCGAGCGGTGTCCTGCCTGAGCGCGCGTTCATACTCCTCCAAGATGGCCTCTTCCTCGGACGAGCAGCCTTCAAGGACACTGTATAAATGCTCCATCGAGCGCTGTCCCGCCGCTGCCGCCTCCGCCGCAGGCATAGTGTCGGGTACATGGCCCGCAAACGGAAGCCCCAGTTCCTGTGAACGCTTTGCAATCGCATGGTAGGTTTCTCGCGATAGCGTGGAGTACACCTTGACGAACGGAGCCCCGGCGGCGTGGAGTGAATCCACGATCCGTCGTCCATCCTCGGGGGTGAACGCGACCTGCGAGCCCGGCCAGATCTGTCCAGGGCCATCCACGAGGTTCCCCGCCACAACGGCCCGTGGCGGCCCCACCATCTCGCCGGAGGCGATGGCCTCCTCTGCATCCGCCGCGGCCTCGCGTACACCCCAGGTGTCGCGGATGCCGGTGACACCGTTAGCGAGAAAGAGCGCATAGAAGTTCTCAATCCGACTCGGCCACGTCGCGTGGACATGCATGTCCCACAGGCCTGGGATGAGGTAGCCACCCGTGGCATCTACCATCTCCGCTCCGTCGGGAACGGTTATATCGGTTCCTATCGCAGCGATGCGGTTGCCGTCGATGAGGACGGTCTGGTCAGGATGGAGCGAGCCGTCGGTCACGTCGATGACGGTGGCATGCTGAAGGGCGAGCGACTGACTGCGCGCCGGACTGATGAGCACCAGCGCGAGTACGAGACACGAAAAAAGACGAAGCATGATGGTATCAGGATTGGTTTCGGGTGGCTAGCGCGTTGGTACAGCAAGTCCGGTGTGATGCGCGGCGAAGGCGAGGATGTCAGCCTGCGCCTCCAAGTCGGAATCCAAGAGGGTGTGCCCGCCCGTCGGGTAGACTCGCAGGAGGGCGAGGCGGTCGCAGCCCTGAGCGGCTTGCAGGCGCGCGGCGAACTTGTAGGACTGGCTCGGGTGGACAAGGTCGTCGTTGGCCGCCGCCGCGACGAGCGTGGCCGGGTAGCACGTGCCGTCCTCGATCCGGTGGAGCGGGGAAAATGCGTAGAGCCACGCGAACGCCTCGGGGTCGGCCGGGTCACCGTGGTTTGCCGCCCAGCGCGGCCCCGCCGTGAACGACGGGAAGCGCAGCGCATCGAGCACGCCGACGGC
>DATGCC010000363.1:0-3592 GCA_035312345.1 Rhodothermales bacterium | reverse complement strand
CTTGCCACCCATCGCACTGTTTTTGCTGCCGAACGTGCTCGGCGCGAACATAAGGTGGTTGACCTCTGATCGATTCAGAGATGAGTTTGGACAGGCTAGGTCCTCTTTTTGCGTTTTCAGAAGGATGCATGGCAAATGAAGTCAAGGAAATATGAAAGTGCCCTTGACATCGAAGGTGCGCTTTTCTTTATTGTGTTATAACAAAAACGACGTTTTCAATTTGAAACAAAACATCAGGTGCGTCCTCTATGAGTGACCGCTACGTCATCCCTTCTCTGGCTCGCGCTTTTCAGGTGCTGGATATGCTGGTGGAGGAACCGAAAGGCTTGACGCTGGCCGAAATGGGACGTCGGTCAGACATTCCCAAAAGCACTCTTTTTCGCATCCTGGTGACGCTGCAAAAGCATCACGCCATCGCCTGGAACGAAGAAGAACGCAACTACCGGCTCGGGTCGCGGCTTTGGGAGCTAGGCATCAACTACCTGGATCAGTCCGATCTATACCATGCGTCTTCGCGGTACATGAAAGCCCTCGCCGAGCAGTCTCGCGAGACGATTTTTATGGGCACGCTGGAGGAAGGCGAGGTCATCTACCTGCGGCGCATGGAAAGCCCCAAGTCGATCACCGTGGTCAAGAAGCTGCGGCAGCGGGTGCCTGCGCACTGCACGGCTACCGGCGTGGCCATGCTCGCGTTTCTACCCGAGAGCGAGGTGCAGCACATCATTGATGAGCATGGCCTGCCTGCCTTCAACGATACCACGGTCACGGACCGGGCTGCGCTGATGTGTCGGCTACAAGAGGTCCGTGATACGGGCGTAGCCATTGTTGATGGCGAATACAATCAGGAGTTGCTATGCGTTTCGGCACCGGTTTTCGACCATACCAACCGTCCTCGGGCCTCGCTGACGATAGCACTCATTTCCTCGCAATTGAACGACCGCAACCGCATCGATGCAGTGGCACAGCAGGTGCGGCAGGTCGCGCAAGACTTCTCGCGAGAGATGGGATATTCGCGGACCACCGTCACACCATAGAACCAAGGTTTGTGCAAGAAGAGCAAGCGCAGATCGTGTACACACTGAAAGCAAGTTGGGATGAAATCACGCATAGTTGCCAGGCAGTCAAGGAGAGTCGGGCAGCGTGCTTCCTTACTTACGTCTCCGCATTTACAATCACCTAGGGAGGAGGTCTCCATGAGACGTACATCTACTATCATTATCCTCACATTTCTGCTGGTTTGCCTGGGAATGGAAGCGCTTCCGCGTCAGGCATGGGCACAGACCGGCAAGCTCTCTGGCCGCGTTATCGATGAGCAGGGGGCATCTATACCCGGTGCCACGGTGCTCGTGACCGAGACCCAGCAAGGCGCGGCAACCGACAGCCAGGGACGCTATAGCATTATCGGTATCAGTCCCGGCACGTATACGATCCGTGTATCCTTCGTTGGTTTTACAACCAAGCTAATCGAAGGGGTACTTGTTACCTCCGACCGGACGCAAAACCTGGATGTCACCCTCACCGAAGAAGTGGTGCAAGGTGGCGAAGTAGTGGTGGAAGCGGTCCGTCCGGTGGTGGATCCTAACCAAACATCGTCACGAGCGCTCGTTACTGGAGAAGAGATTTCTCGTCTTCCCGTTACCACCCTGCAAGATGTGATCGCCCGCACTTCGAACGCATATGACGGGTTCATCCGGGGTAGCCGCCGGTTTGAGGCCAAAACGATCCTGGAAGGCATCGACGTGTCGGATTCGTTCTACGGACTCGCGCAGAATGCTAGCAACCAGGGAGCGACGTACGACAACACCAACCGGGCCGACGAGACGAATGCCAGTATCTTCAGCATCAACCCGGATGCGGTCTCTGAAGTAACAGTAAATACAGGCGCCACCGATGCCCGCTATGCGACCGGCTCAGGTGGCGTCGTTGCCATCAGTCTGGCCGAACGACGGGGCCCGATCAAAGGCACTTTCTCGGCACGCTTCGCGCCGACAATTAATGTGCCCGGTCCTGACTCACTGGCTTTTTATCCCAGTGAAGAGGTGGGGGAATATTTTGCACTTAGAGATCAGTTGAAGTCAGATCCTGGTACCCAGTCTAAAGCCGCTTTGTTTAACTGGTCTGAGGACAAATATGCTTTTTCTGATGACCCCGAGGCTGATGTGCGCTTCTCGCTCGGTGGCTCTATCACCGACCGCTGGACGTTCTTAGCCAGCGGGCAGTGGTTTCAGACCAATGGATACCAGCCGAATCAATTCAGTAAGCGTCTGGGCGGCTCACTCAAAACGAGCTATACGCTGTCCGATAAAACCCGATTGAGTGCGGTGGCTATCGTAGAAGACCAGGGCCTCTGGGGCAACTGGAATAACCGCAGCTACAGCGATTACTGGCGGTACTACCTCGAAGGCTTGTCCCAAAACGATGGCGGCAGTTACCTCGGCTCGCTTAAGTGGACGCAGGTGATGTCTGGGAGCTCGTACTTCAGCGTGCAGGCCTACCGCACCTACCAGCGTAGCCGCTACGGCTATGTAGACGATGACGGCAATGGTTTTACCGATCAGGGAGAGGATGGAGATTTCATCGACTTTACGGATCCGGCCAACATCGACAAGTACATTGGGGCTGGTGAGGAAGGGAAAATGTTTGCCCGAAACATCTCCAATGGCTTTGCCGACATCACCGGAATTACGCTGCCTGGTGGTTCACGCTTGCGTGCCGGGCAGCCCGTCCCCTATTCCGAAGATGCGTCCAATACGCTGAACGGGCTCAAGTTTGACTACTCCAACCAAATCAACTTCAACCATTTCCTGCAGACTGGTGTTGAGGTGAAGGTGCGTGAGTTTGACTACCAGCAGGTTTACGGTATCGATACCCCCGGGGCCAAGCTTAACGGAGACGAAGAGCCGTTCGTGCCGAGCAACTGGAACCGCACACCATGGGAGGTAGCGCTGTATGCGTCGGACCGCATGGAATACGCGGGGTTGGTTGTGAACCTGGGCCTGCGTGTCGAGTTTGCCAACCGCGATGCGGAAGAGATCGTGGACTACTTCTATCCGTTCCGGCAGGACTCCGTGACGGTGGGCGGCACAACGCTGCAGCGGCAGCCCTTCAACCGGGGAGACGATGTGCCAACCGATGTATTTCTCAACCCGCGCATTGGCGTTTCGCATCCCATCGGCTCGAACGCAGCCATGTACTTCTCCTATGCTCGCAACCAGCAGTTGGTGCCGTTCGCGCAACTGTATGAATGGTACGACGGCAACAACTCCAACAACTCGTTCTTTTCCTACCAGAACCCGAGCCAGGACCCGATCACGTCGAACAACTACGAGTTGGGGATCCAGTGGGAGTTTGCTGAAGGATGGGGGACCGATATAAATGCCTACATGCGGAGCATCGACAACTATGGCTCCATCAACTTCGAAGCCACCAACCGCGTACCCGAAGGAGCCGAGAGCCTTGTCGGGAGCCCGCACCGCTTCCGGACCAGCTTTGGCTATGCCGACTCGCGTGGGATCGAACTGATACTGCGGCGGCAGGCGGTGGAACTGGCGCAAGACCTAAGCCTGGGGCTTACGGCGTCGTACACGTTCTC
>DATGCC010000362.1:0-10772 GCA_035312345.1 Rhodothermales bacterium | reverse complement strand
GGTGCTCCTTCGGGAAGCTGGGCGTACTCCTCGTACGTGTATGCCTTTTTGGTGAGCGTTTCCATAATCTTCCTCATCTGGCTTCGTCTCGAAATAGGACGACGGTATGCGGCGAAGGTTCAGCCTACCTTGCGCCGATAGCCCCGAAAAAGCAAATCATCTCCGACGGTTTCCCAGGTGTGCTTGGCAAAGGTCAGCGCCTCGTTCATTTTATTAAAACCCAGGTTACCCACCATGGGCACGCCTTGCCCGATGAGTTTAGGAGCCACAAAGACAAAGTAGCGATCCACGAGATCCTGCTCCCAAAGCGCCGTAGCGAGGCCCGGTCCTGCTTCCACGAGCAGGGATTGCAGTGGATTACCATCGTGCCCACCTTCACGGCCCAGCCAATCGAGCAACGCATCCAGATCGAGATGACCGTTGGTTTCCGGAAGCCGCACCACGCGCCCACCAGCGGTTTGAAGCGCATCTGCATATGAGGGGGCTGCATCTTCTCCGATGAAAACCGTCGTCAGGTGCCGATGGGTATCGCTGAAAAGCTGGAGATGTGCTGGCAGCGTGCCTTCGCGGTCGAGTACAAAACGGAGCGGCTGGCGGCCTTCGATGTGGCGCACGGTAAGAGCCGGGTCGTCCTGCCGAGCAGTGCCGCTGCCGACCAGGATCCCATCGAGTTCGGCGCGCCACTGGTGGGTGCGCTGGCGCGCCTCCATCCCAGACACCCAGCGCGCATCGCCGCTCGCCGTTGCGATGGAGCCGTCAAGGGTCTGCGCCACTTTGAGGGTCACCAGCGGTCGTCCTGTTCGGATGTGATGCCCAAAGGCTTCGTTGAACCGGCGGCACGTGGTTTCGAGCACACCCACCGTTACCTCGACGCCATGGGTACGTAGCCTCGCCAGTCCCTGCCCGGCTACTTGCGGGAACGGGTCGGTCATGCCCACCATCACACGCGGGATGCCTTTTTCCAGAATAAGGTCGGTGCAGGGTGGCGTTTTACCGTGATGGTTGCACGGCTCCAGGTTAACATACAGGGTTGCCGCCCAGAGTGCTTCTGCACCATGCTGCTGCTCAGCTTCCGCGATGGCATACACCTCAGCGTGCGCCTCTCCGTAGCGCTGATGCCACCCTTCGCCCAGTACAGTCCCATCCCTATGCACCAGCACGGCCCCGACCATCGGGTTCGGGCTTACGTGACCCGCCCCGCGTGCAGCCAGATCAAGGCAATGACGGATCCATCTTTCGTGGTCGGGGGTGCTCACAGTTCTTCCATATAGTCGGGAAGGGGTTGGCCGAGTTGCCATGATTCAAAATAGAATTTGTGCTCGGAGCGGGCCTGCTGAAAGGGTATCACAAAACGCCGCACCCCCTCGGCAGGGTGGCGTTGCATAGCAGCGACGAACGCCTCCCGCATAGGATGTCGCGAGAAAAAGCTCCAGTCGAATCCGTGGTGGGCGGGCTCGGGAAAAAAGACCACCTGGGCCTTGTCTAGCAGCTGCCGCAATGCTGGCAAAGCATACCGCCGCTCCCTGCCTATCACCGCTGCAAGGAGATCCTGCGGCAGCATCTTATCGGCAGCAACCAGCACGGCGGCCTTACCTGGATGGTGGAGCAAGGCTTTTATTTGTGCGGTCTCTGCTTCCACAATATCGCCCTGCTGATCACCTGCCATCCAGCATGCCTGGTCAAGCCAATCGAGCACCGGTTTGACGAAGGCATCGGTATGGCCCAACGCCGTCAGTCCAACCTGCCTGGTTTCCATGTTGGTACCAGCCAGATAGCCCCGGTAATAACGTGGAGTCTGCAACAACGCCTGCAAAGATAACAAGCCCTCTTGAACCCGGCGGGCATCTGGATCCGTATCGGCGGAGAGGACTTCCAGGGACGCAGGTTCTTCGTAGAAATATTTCAGGATGTCCACGTAGCTCGGCCCGTAACCAACTCATAACGATTTTCACAGAGAGGGTAGAACGCGCCCGCCTCTGGAGACGTTTCTCTGTCATTCACGTTCTACTCGACACCGCTCTGCCGAACGACAAGCCAACAGGAACTCCGCATGCTATCTGCTCTGCAATCCATCTGGACCTGGACCGCCATCGCGGTGCTGGTGCTGGCATGGCTTCCGCTGCTGGCCGTCGTCCGTCTCTTTGACCGTGATCCGGCGCACTACCGCACCGGTCGCTGGTTTCGGCGGGTGGGTATGGCCATGACGAAAGTCAACCCGGCGTGGGACATTGAGATTACCGGCAATTACCCCGACAACCCACGCCATCCCTACATCGTTGTTAGCAATCATCAGTCGAACGCTGATATTCCAATCATTAGCTGCCTGCCGTGGGAGATGAAGTGGGTCGCCAAAGCCTCGCTGTTCAGCTTTCCGGTAGTTGGCTGGATGCTACGGCTCGCTGGCGACATCCCCGTGGATCGGCGCGATAAGATCAGCCGGGCCAGGGTGCTGGTGCATGCCAAGCAAGTCCTCGAAAAGAATTGCTCGGTCATGTTTTTTCCCGAAGGCACCCGCTCACGCGACACCCGCGTTCATCGTTTCAGCGACGGCGCGTTTCGTCTGGCGATCAAAGCCCAGCTTCCCATCCTGCCCCTCGCTATCGACGGTACACAGGATGCACTCCCCAAGCATAGCTGGCAGTTTGGGCGTGCGGACGCTGTGAAACTAAAAGTGCTACCTCCCCTTGCGACCGCTGGGCTCACAGCAGATGACGCACCAGCACTCCGCGAACGGGTGCGCGAGGAAATCATCGGACAGTTGGCTTCATGGCGACAGGTACTTCCCGAAACAGTAGATGCCCTGGCCTCTCGCAAAAATAAAGACTCCGTAAATACGCCGACGCCCGCAGGCTCGTAGGAACCGAAGGATTGCCATCGGCATTGAGACGTGCTACATTATGTACGTATTCCCTGCCCTGTAGCTCAATTGGCAGAGCGCCAGTCTCTGGATCTGGAGGTTCTAGGTTCGATTCCTAGCGGGGCAACATGCTAAAACGCTTCAGAAATGCCTTAGTACGGTGATTCTGAGGCGTTTTGTATTTATGCGCTGATTTGGCAATCCTGTGTGGGAAAAGGGCACCTTGACAGAAGGCCCTAGCAAATGCTATGTTGCGCGGGCATGGATCAGTTCGGCATCCTGCCGACACAACGGAGGGGCCAAGACGAGCGCTTCCTTGTCCACCATCCGGCTTGCGGTATGCTCCACACAATCACCCACATCCAGGCCTACGACATCCGCTTTCCGACGAGTATCTCGCTGGACGGCTCCGATGCAATGAACACGGACCCGGACTATTCCGCCGCGTATGTGATCCTGCAAACCGATCACCCGGATGGTCTCGAAGGGCATGGTCTCACGTTCACCATTGGTCGGGGCAATGAGTTGTGCGTGCAGGCCATCACGGTCCTCGGAACCCTGCTCGAAGGCCGGACGCTGGAGTCTTTCACTGCCGACATGGCGGGTTTCTGGCGGCTCCTGACCGGTGACAGCCAGTACCGCTGGCTGGGACCTGATAAAGGTGTGATGCACCTGGCGACGGCCGCCCTCGTCAACGCCGTCTGGGACCTCTATGCCAAAGTAGAGGGAAAACCCCTCTGGCAACTCGTCGCCGACATGAAGCCGGAGGAATTCGTGGCGTGCATCGACTTCTCATACATCGCCGATGCCCTCACACCAAATGAAGCCCTGACGCTGCTGCAATCGCACGAGGCCACAAAGCCGGAACGTCTGGCCTATCTGCACAAGCAGGGCTACCCGGCCTACACTACCTCGGCAGGCTGGCTGGGCTACAGCCACGAAAAAGTGAGGCGGCTCGCTCGGCAGGCGCAGCAGGACGGGTGGACCCACCTGAAAATGAAGGTAGGCGCTAACCTGGAGGAGGACGTGCAACGCGCCGCGATCATCCGAGAAGAGATCGGCGACGACATGGTGCTGATGATGGACGCCAACCAGACCTGGGAGGTCGACGAAGCCATCACCAACATGGCTGCGTTGGCTCGTTTCCAGCCGTGGTGGATCGAGGAGCCGACAAGTCCAGACGATGTGCTCGGTCACAAGGCCATTGCCGAAGCCGTACACCCGATCCTGGTCGCTACGGGCGAGCATTGCCAGAACCGGGTGCTGTTCAAGCAATTCCTCACCTCCGGCGCGATGGACATCTGCCAGATCGATAGCTGTCGGCTGGGCGGGGTAAACGAGGTATTGGCGGTGATGCTGATGGCGGCCAAGTATGGCATCCCGGTGTGCCCGCACGCAGGCGGCGTCGGGCTGTGCGAGTACGTCCAGCATCTCTCGATGATCGACTACCTCTGTATCAGCGGTACCATGGAGGGCCGGGTGATTGAGTACGTGGACCATCTTCATGAGCACTTTGTCGATCCCGTCGTCATCCGAAATGGTGCCTACATGCCACCCATGCAACCCGGCTACAGCATTGAGATGAAACCAGAGAGTCGGGCCGCCTACGCGTATCCTACCGGCCCACGTTGGGCAACCGTGTGATAAACGGATGCAGGTATGGTATCTTGTTGCTCTCTTATCACTAGGTGCCGCAGAAGAACCGGCCTTATCGGCTGACGCTAAAACCCCGTGCAGCAACATATGCCCTTCTTTTCCCTGAACGACAAAACAGCCTTAATCACTGGCGGTGCGCGTGGCATCGGCGAGGCCATCGTCCGGCGCTTTGCTGCTGCCGGGGCGGATGTGCATCTTCTTGATGTCAATGCCGAGGCGGCGACAGCGCTGGTAGCGGAACTGACAGGAGCCGCACAGCAAGTCACCTTTCATCCCTGCGATATTTCCGACCACACCGAAACGATCCGCGTCGTTGATGCGATTGCGGAGGACGCGTCCATCGACATCCTGATCAACAACGCGGGCATTGCACACATCGGTACGGTGGAGCAAACCACCGAGGCCGACCTGGATCGCCTGTATCAGGTCAACATCAAGGGCGTCTACAATGGACTATTCGCTGTGATTCCGCACATGAAACGGAGCGGAGGTGGATGTATTTTGAATATGGCCTCCGTCGCGTCGGTGGTGGCCGTGGCCGAGCGGTTCGCCTATTCGATGACGAAAGGGGCCGTGTTGACGATGACCTATGCCGTCGCCAAAGATTACCTCGCCCACAACATCCGCTGCAACAGCATCGCGCCGGCGCGCATCCACACGCCGTTCGTGGATGGCTACCTGGCCCAGCACTATCCGGGACGGGAGGACGAGATGTACGACCGCCTGGCGCAGACGCAGCCTATCGGGCGGATGGGCACACCAGAGGAGGTGGCTGCCCTCGCGCAGTACCTGTGTTCCGATGAGGCCGCGTTCATCACCGGCACCAATTACCCCATTGATGGCGGATTCATTACCCTGCACGGCTAACGCATGACCCGCATCGACGCCCACCATCATTTTTGGACCTTCGACCCGGTGTGCCATGCCTGGATCGATGAAAGCATGCATCCACTACGCCGTGACTTCGGGCCGGACAACCTCGCTCCGCTCCTGCAACAGCACGGCATTGGCGGCACTGTTTTAGTTCAGGTGGAGCAGACCGAAGCTGAGACGCGCCACTTTCTGGATTTGGCCGAGACGTACTCATTCATCCAAGGTGTCGTCGGCTGGGTGGATCTTCGCGCACCTGACATTGAGCGCCGACTCGAAGTCTTCGCGGCTTACGACAAGCTCAAAGGCTTCCGTCACATCGTTCAGAGCGAGCCCGCCGATTTCTTGCTCGACCCGGCGTTTCAGCGTGGCATCGGTCACTTGGATGCTTTCGGGTTTACCTACGACCTGCTCGTCGTGCCCCGGCACCTCCCGGCAGCAATCCGGCTCGTCGCCGCGTTTCCTGAGCAGCGCTTTGTACTCGATCACCTCGCCAAGCCGTTGATGCAGGCGCAGGTGATGGAGCCCTGGGCCATGCAGATCCGCGAATTAGCCGCCCACCCGAACGTCTGGTGCAAAATATCCGGCCTGATCACAGAAGCCGACCATACGGCCTGGACACCGGCCGACATCACGCCGTACCTTGATGTGGCGTTCAACGCCTTCGGAACCGACCGGCTGCTCTTTGGCTCCGATTGGCCGGTCTGTCTGCTGGCCGGGACGTACGCGCAGGTGGTCGAACTAGTGGAGACGTATTTGCAAGGCAGGCCGGAAGAGGAACGCGCTGCCGTGTTCGGTCAAAATGCCATGGCGTTTTATGAGCTGTAGCCACTACGCGACCAGCAGGGAAAGGATGAACGTGCATCATGTTTATGGCGATCTACAGGACATCGACCTTTTTCCTACCTTCATGCTGAACAGAACATTTTTGAGTGCTACATGGATCTAGGACTAAGCGGTAAGGTGTTCGTCGTGACCGGCGGCGCACAGGGCATTGGCGAGGCCATCACCCGGCAGATTGCTGCTGAAGGGGGCGTGCCTGTCATAGCGGATCGTGCAAAAGAGGCGGGCGAGTGTTTGCTGGAAGCGCTTCGGAGCCAGGAACAGCAGGCACACCTGATCGAAGTAGAACTGGGGACGAGTGCATCGTGTCAGCAGGTAGTAGAAGAGACGCTGAGTACCTTTGGCCGCCTGGATGGGCTGATTAACAATGCGGGTGTGAACGACGGCGTCGGACTGGAGGACGGGTCGCCGGAGGCGTTTCTGGCGTCGCTGGAGAAGAACCTGCACCATGCTTATTATCTGGCCCATTTCGCCGTGGATGTGCTCAAAGAAGCGCAGGGCGTCATCGTCAACATCGCGTCGAAGACGGCCCTGACCGGGCAGGGGCATACCTCCGGCTATGCCGCTGCCAAAGGCGCTCTGCTGGCGTTGACCCGCGAGTGGGCTGTCGAGTTGCTGCCCTACGGGGTGCGCGTCAACGCTGTGGTGCCCGCCGAGGTGGCGACGCCGATGTACGAGCGCTGGCTGCAAACCTTCGATGTGCCCGAGGAGAAGCGGGCCGAAATCACCCGTCGTATCCCGCTGGGCCAGCGCATGACCACCCCCGACGAGATTGCCTCCATGGTGGTCTACCTGTCGTCTGCCCAGGCTGCGCACATGACCGGCCAGTTGATCCACGTCGATGGCGGCTACGTGCATCTGGACCGGGCCCTGGCTGGCATCTGACAGATCCCTTCCTTGAATCTATTGAAGCGACAATGACAACTCCGTCTACCGGCACCGAGGCTGTTGAAGCCAAAGAAGCTCGACTTGTCCCCCGGCACTTGCTGCTGCCGTTCGTGCTTATCACCAGCCTGTTCGCGTGGTGGGGCCTGGCGAACAACATGACGGACACGCTTCTGGCTGCGTTCAAGCGCATCATGAGCATGACCGACTTCCAGACCTCCTGGATCCAGGTGGCCTTCTACGGCTCGTACTTCTGCCTCGCTCTGCCAGCAGCGCTGTTCATCAAGCGTTTTACGTACAAGTCGGGCGTCTTGCTGGGGCTCGGGCTGTTCATCGCCGGGGCGCTGCTGTTCTACCCGGCAAGCCAGACGATGCAGTATGGTCACTTCCTGGCAGCGTTGTTCATTCTGGCAGGTGGACTGTCCATCCTGGAAACGGCGGCCAACCCGTATATCATCGCCTTCGGGGCTGAGGAGACCGGTGTGCAGCGTCTCAATCTCGCACAGTCGTTCAACCCCATCGGGTCGATCACGGGTGTAGTGCTGAGCCAGTTGTTCATCCTCCCGCATCTGAACGCCGCCAGCGCCACGGAGCGGGCAACGATGACACCAGAGCAGTTGCAGGCCGTGCAGGCCGATGAACTGTCGGCTGTGATGGGGCCGTACGTGGGGGTGGCAGTCGTCTTGATTGTTTTGTGGATGGCCATCGCCATCGTGAAGATGCCCCGTGCCTCGGATGCCGGGCCGACGCTGGACTTTGGACCGACGCTGAAGCGACTCCTTTCCAACAAAAACTATGTATGGGGCGTCGTTGCGCAGTTCTTTTACGTCGGCGCGCAGATCGGCGTTTGGTCATTCACGATCCGCTACGTGATGAAGGAGTTGGGTCTGGACGAAGCCGGAGCTGCAAACTACTACCTGGCTGCGCTGGTGCTATTTGCCGTCTCTCGGTTTGTGTGTACCGCCCTGATGAAAAGGATCTCCCCGAAGCGCCTGCTGACAAGCCTGGCCGCGCTGGCTGCTGCCCTGACAGTGGTGGTAATCCTGGCGGGCGGCTACGTCGGCGTGGTAGCGCTCGTCGCCATCTCTGGCTGCATGTCGCTTATGTTTCCCACCATCTTCGGGCTGGCCGTGCGTGGCCTCGGCGACGATACCAAGCTGGGCGGGTCGGGGTTGATCATGGCGATCCTCGGCGGTGCTGTCCTGACCGCCTTGCAAGCCCAACTCTCCGACATGACCGGCAGCATCCAGGTAGCCTATGCCGTGCCGTTGCTGTGTTTCCTGGTCGTCGCGGGCTATGCCGCCTTCGTTCCCCACCGCGCCACGGCGTGATGGGAGACCGAAAGGATGAGGGTATAGAAAAGACAAAACCCGGCGATCCTCTATCTTCGATCCTCGACCTTCTGCCTGTTCCCTATTGCTGGCTGGTTACGTTTCCCTTCTCCCCGATGATTACGAGCCGGTTGTCCTCCTGCCGAAAGGTGAGCAGGCTCCAGCCCGTGCCTTCCACTTCTTCCTCGCTGTTGGCTACGCGGAAGCGGTACTCGAAGCGGGCCTGCACCACGTCGTCGCCCAGACGATTCAGGTCGATGGCAGAGGTGCGTTCATAGGACCGTTCAGGCCACCGTTCCATATAGTTTTGTTTGTCACTCATCACCCCGTTCTGCCCAACGCGGCCCATATCATAATAATCCACCCGGTTGGCATAGAAGGCCCGCACGGAAGCCATATTGTCACCAGCTCCTATGTTCAAATAGGTATCCACAGTGGCTTCGACGTTGGCCGGGGTGGTCAGGTCTTCGGCTTCATCCGGCGGTTCCGTATCTACCGAATCCGCATCTACCTCGGCGGTTGTATCTGGTCTAGTGCTATCGTTTTCCGTGGTGGTCGTGTCCTCGGTTACCTCCTCAGGTTCTGGTTCTGGCTCTACCGGCTCGGGTTCAGGATCTGCGGTATCGGTCCCCGAGAGCGTATCTGCAACCGCCACACCCTGCGGCCGCTCCTCTGACGAATCGCCTGTGACTTGCGATGCAATGCCCCAGACCAGCAAAACAACCACTACCAAAATGCCACTGCCCCAGATCAACCGTCGCTTGTTTCCCGGTCTATTCTCGGATGAGGTGACAGGTGGCGCAGGGTCGACCGGTTCTGCCGGTGGCTTTGCAACAGTGGGAGGCGTAAGAGACGCGTCTGCCTGCTGGGCAACGGATGCGTGCGTGCGTTGCGTCGGGCGGCTCTGGCCGACGGCCTTGGGCGTCCCGGGCGCTTGGTCGGAGAGCGCTTGTTCCAGGGCTTCGGCGCTCTGGTAGCGGGCCTCTGGCATTTTGCTCAGGCATCGCGCAATGATCGCGGCCAGCCACCCCGGCGCGTCGCTACGGAGGGTCTGCACATCGGGGGCGGTGTCATGCCGGATCTGCTGCATCAATTCGACCGTTGCGGCGTCGTGGCCCTCTGACCGTACGAACGGGGTTTGCCCGGTCAGTGCCTCGAAGAGGACCACGCCCAGGCTGTAGATATCGCTCTGCTCCACCACCTCGCCGTTGATCTGCTCCGGGCTCATGTACTCCGGCGATCCCATCACGCCCGTCGTGATGCGGGTCAGGTTGGATTGCAAGGCCGTCCCGAAATCCGCCAGAAAAAACTGGCCGTCCTCCTCTCGCCGCAGAATGTTCGACGCTTTGATGTCGCGGTGGATGATGTCTTGCTCGTGGATATGGGCCAGTGCCGACGCCATCTCGCGGCCCAGTCGCACCACCTCATCTACCGGCAACGCCCCTTCGTTGTGAATGATGGTTTCGAGGTCTGGCCCCTCGATAAAGGCCATCTCGATGTACGGGAAGCCCTGCTCGACCCCGGCATCGAAGACGTTGACGATGTTGGGATGGTTGATCTGGTCCATGGCCCGCGCCTCGCGGAGGAACCGCTCATAATCCTCTTCGCTGGCAAGCAAGCCGGGGGCCAGTTGCTTGAGCGCCACGATGCGCCCGAGGATGCTATGCCTGGCCTTGACGACCCGCCCGAAGCCCCCCTTGCCGAGTTCTTCGAGGATCTCATACTTCTCTCCGTAAGACGGGGTATCCGATGGCATATACTTTCACGTTGCGTCGAGCAACGACGTGGTTAGGACAAGTTCATAATAGACGCCCGGCCCGCGCCATGCAAGCCGGTGCGGTAAGGGCAACAGGCCTTGTAAATCAACCCTGGCAGCTACGTTCCAGGCTCAGCAGGTCCAGCGTCTCCCTGGCCTCTTCTTTGCCAGGATTGTCGATTTATAGCCATGAGATTCTCCGCTACCCAGGCTTCGCGCTTCTTAAATCCGTGCGGCAGATGCTTTTCAAACGTCATGCCGATGGCTTTCAGCACCCGCTCGCTGGGTGTATTCCACGTCGCGTAGCACGCTTCGATGACCTCGGCCTCTAGCGTCTCGAAGCCGAAGCGCAGGATGGCAGCGGCGGCCTCTTGCATGTACCCATTGCCCTGATGCTTTGGGTGAAGCCAGAAGCCGATGTTCCAGCGGCGCGGCGCATCGGCCGGGCGGATGCTGATGCGCCCTACAAAGGTGCCCGAAGCGCGCAGGTCGATGGAGAAGGTGAAGGCCTTTGCTGCCTGCCACGCTTCCAGGCTGCGTCGTAGCGGCTCGTGGAGTTCCTCCAGCGTATTCG
>DATGCC010000361.1:0-11418 GCA_035312345.1 Rhodothermales bacterium | reverse complement strand
GAGGGGACTTTACTTCGCCTCTACAGATCTTCCTCAGAAACAGCCAACTGGCAGGCGATAGACGACTTCCCTCCTCGGGATCTGGCGATAGGTCCACAAGGACATATTTTTGGCCTGGAATATGACGTTGAAGAGAATGGAAACCTCTGGCGCTCTACTGATGATGGAGAGACATGGCAGCATCTAGCAACGGTGCCTCACGCCCGGATGCTTATGATTCATCCGAATGGCGATATTTTTCTTGGTACAGAGCTGAATAGGTATTCAACGCGCGGAATTTATCGCTCATCTGATGACGGACAGACGTGGGTGCAGTTAACAAACGGCTTAACGAGCACCAGAAATCCTAATGGGCTTCCTGAGATCACCTCCTTGATCGTAGATGATGCAGGCCAGATCTTTGCCGGTACTTTTGGAGATGGCCTATTTCGCTCGACTAATGGAGGCGATACCTGGCAGGCTACCCGTACCGAAGCCGAGTTCATCGAAACCATGATAGTGAACGGCGGCAAATTATTCGTGAGCACACGAACCCAGGGGATTTTTGCTACGGAGGATGGCGGTGATACCTGGGTGTCTGTAAATGATAACCTGGGAAATTATGGGGTGCCCTCTTTATCTGTCGATGACGACGGGCATCTGGTGGCTGGTACCACAGGGAATGGCGTATTTCGGACCGCCAATCCCATTAGCGTACGTGTAGAGGATCAACCTCATGACGCGCTCGCCGATGCGTCCAAGTTACAGGGGTATCCCAATCCGTTCAGCACTGTTACTACGCTGGCATTTACGTTGTCTGCCGCCATGCCCGTGCGCCTTGCCGTACACGACGTTATGGGAAGAGAGGTAGCTGTTCTTCTGGATGAACACAGAGCCGGGGGATATCAAGCCACTACATTTCAAGCTGATGGCTTGCCCAGCGGAATATACCTGGTAACCTTGAGTACACCGCAGGGAGACTTTCATGAGAAGGTGCTTCTTGTAAAATAGGATCTGCGTAGGATTTCGATGGTGTAGATGTGGTCTCCGCGCCCGGCGGCTGGTTTAGGAAAGGGCAAGCAGGAGAAAGGGAGGGCGGGGGAGCAAGGCGGTCTCTAAATCTGGTTGCGTTTTACACATTTTCTAGCGACCATGAGGCGGCATCGTATCGCTTTCTACAGAAACCCTATGCGCCTACTTTCGCTTGTTGCTTTGCTGATCGGCTTCCTCCTGCTGATCGAGCCGGTGGCGGCCCAGGGGCTGCCGTTTACCTCCGTGCCGCTGGATGACATGCGCGCTTTCCGTCCGGCAGCGTCGAACTGGCAGATCGCCGGGGCCGTCTATGCCGACCGTACAACCCATCACGCGCTCACGTCCGAACCGGGGACCGGCGTACTGGTCAACCATCCGAGCACCTCGGCACGAGACAACCTGTTCACCGCCTTCGAGCACGGCGACCTGGAACTGGAACTCGACGTGATGATACCGAAGGGCTCCAACTCGGGTCTCTATTTGCAGGGTCGCTACGAACTTCAGTTGCTCGATAGCTGGGGCGTTGAGTATCCGCACTATTCTGACATGGGCGGGATCTATCAGCGCTGGGATGAAGCGCGTGGAGCCGGGCAGGAAGGCTACGAGGGTCACCCGCCGCGCCAGAATGCGGCCCGGGCACCCGGCCTCTGGCAGCATCTCCACATCCTTTTTCACGCGCCGCGCTTCGATGCCGAGGGTCGAAAGACCGCCAATGCCAGGTTCGTGAAAGTGGAACTCAACGGCGTCGTGCTGCACGAAAACGTGGAAGTCACGGGACCGACACGCGGGCCTGCCTTCGCCGACGAGCAGCCGCTGGGGCCACTGATGATTCAGGGCGATCATGGCCCCCTTGCCTTCCGCAACATCCGCTACAAACGATACAACGACCAGCATGTCAACCTCGCTGACCTACAGTACCGAACGTTTGAAGGCGTCTTTGAGGATATTCCCGATGTGAGCGGTATGTCGCCGAGTCAGGAGGGGGCGATGGATGGGCTCCAATGGAATCTTGATGGTGTCGAAGATCAGTTTACCCGCGTCATCGAAGGGCAGGTCGAGATTCCTGCATCGGGAGAGTATGCGTTTGACCTTAGCCTGAGCTGGGTCACCGGTGATCCACACTTTCAGGGGCGAAAGATCGGCGGCGGCGTGCTGGAAATAGGTGGGCAGGAGGTGCTACAGCATCCTGGCGTGGAGCAAACGGCGAGTGCCACGGCTACGCTGGAAGCGGGCTCTCAGCCTTTACGGCTGACCTACTATAAAAACCGAGGGTGGGCCGCGCCCCGCCTGGCCTTGTACGCCGAGGGGCCGGGTGTGCCGAGGCAGGAACTCAATGCGCCCGGCACACTGTCGGGAAGAGGCCCCTTTGCGCCCCTGTCCGTGGAGCCGGAAGGCGAAGTTCGGCTGTTGCGCAGCTTCGTCATGCACGGTGGTGCAAAGCGCACCCGGGCGCTCTCCGTCGGCGATCCGACTGGCGTGCATTATACCGTCGATCTTGACACCGGGGCGTTGCTCTATGCCTGGCGTGGACCGTTCCTGGATACCGGTGCTATGTGGCGGAGCCGCGGCGAATCTCAGCTTGCTCAGCCCACTGGTAGTGTGATTATGCTACCCGGCACACCCGTGCTGACGGGTGCAGCACAACCGCTCGCCTTGCAAGGCTATGTGCTTGATGAAGCTGGTCGTCCTACCATCGAATATGAAATGGGCGGCGTACACATCTACGATCTGGTGCAGCCTGATCCGACAGGGACGTATCTGACGCGAATGCTCCACTTCGAAGCGGCAGACGCACCCACAGATCTTAGCGTCCAGCTCACCGCTGGAAGCGCTATTGAACAGCTTCCTGATGGATCCTTTGCTGTAGACGACCGCACGTACTACATCGAGGCGGAAGATGCTTCGCCCCAGATCCGCGAGGTAGAAGAGGGAGAGGAACTGGTGCTGCCGGTCCACTTCGAGGAAGGCGCGGCGACGGTTCGCTACGCTATCATCTGGTAAAGGACCTATTTGACAAAAGGGATCGATTGAAAACCATGCACATACTTTCTCGTCGCAGTCTGCTTGTGCTTTTGATGTTGGGCGTGGGACTGCCGGTCTTCGCGCAGCAGCCCAGCCGTACAGAAATCCGGGAAGCCGAATATTACCAACTCGAATCGCTACCGATACCAGACGATGTGGTTCTCGAAGTGGGCGGTCTCGCAACATTGCCGGATGGACGCCTCGCTGCATCCACCCGACGCGGCGAGGTCTATCTCATCGAAAACCCGTCGATGGCGGGCCACACAGCGCCCCATTTTACCCGCTTCGCCCAGGGATTGCACGAATCGCTCGGTGTGGGGTATCTGGATGGTGACCTGATTGCGGCGCAGCGCGGGGAGTTAACACGCCTGCGTGATACCAACGGTGATGGCCAGGCAGATCGGTACGAGACGCTCTATAGCTGGCCGCTGGATGGCAACTACCACGAGTATTCCTACGGGCCGCTCTTTCTGCCCAACGGCAATATGGTTGTGACGCTGAACCTTGCATGGGTGGGGTATGGCGCGAGCCTGTCCAAATGGCGCGGCTGGGCGCTGGAAATCACGCCGGATGGGGAGATGACGCCCCTCGCCACGGGCATGCGCTCGCCGGCGGGCTTCGGGCTCAATATGGATGGCGATCTGTTTTACGCCGAGAACCAGGGTGACTGGATCGGCTCCGGTTACATCACCCATGTTGAGCGCGGCGACTTCGTGGGCAATCCAGCAGGGCTGCGATGGACGAGCGAGCCCGGCTCGCCGCTCGATCTCAAACCAGCAGACATCCCGGATACCGGCGAGCCGCTCTTCGAGGTGGCAAAGGCTATTCCCGAACTCAAGCCGCCCGCCGTCTGGTTTCCCCACACCCTGATGGGCATCTCGACCTCCGCTATTTTGCCCGACTCGACGGGTGGCGCGTTCGGGCCGTTTGCGGGGCAACTCTTCGTCGGCGACCAGGGGCACAGCAAGGTGATGCGCGTGTTTCTGGAAAAGGTGGACGGTGTGTATCAGGGAGCCGTATTTCCCTTCCGCGAAGGTTTTGCTTCCGGTGTGCTTCGGCTGGTCTGGGGCCACGATGACGCGATGTATGTCGGTATGACAAGCCGAGGCTGGGATGCCACGGGCAAAGCGCCGTACGGGCTTCAGCGGCTGGCGTGGACGGGAAAGGTACCCTTCGAGGTGAAGACGATGCGCGCCATGCCTGACGGTTTCGAACTGGAGTTTACCCGTCCAGTCGATCCAGGCACCGCTGCCAATCCAGCGTCGTATGCCGTCACGAGCTTCATCTACAAGTATCACAGTACCTACGGTAGTCCGGCCATCAACCAGGAAGCCGTTGCTGTACGCGGCGTGCAGGTGTCGGAGGATGGGCTGCGTGCCCGGCTGGTGCTCGACGGTCTGCGCGAAGGCTACATCCACGAACTCAAGCTGCCCGGTGTGCGCTCGGAAGAGAACGAGGCGTTGTTGCACAATGTGGCTTATTACACGGTGAATCGCATTCCAGAAGGAGAAAGATTGGATCTGGCTTCACTCCCCCAGCAGCATGCACCTCAGCCATCCAATGTCGCGCCATCCGAGCAGACTGGGCAGGGGAGTCAGCCTAAACGAATGACAGAGATGCCGCCCTCCTGGAACACCGGGCCAGGCGTGACAATCACGATTGGCACCGAGCCGGGACTGCGCTTCAATGTAGAGGCTATTGAGGTGACAGCGGGCAGCCGCGTCAAGCTCGTTTTCTCCAACGACGACGACATGCTCCACAACTTCGTCGTGACGATGCCAGATGCGGCCGATGAAGTTGCGGAAGCCGCTATCGCGTTAGGGCTGGATGGGCCAGAGCAAAATTATATTCCTGCCTCCGACAATGTGCTCTTCCACACGGCGTTGCTTCAACCCGAGACCGCCGAGGCGATCTATTTCACCGTTCCCGACGAGCCGGGCGACTACACATTCGTCTGCACCTTCCCCGGCCACGCCATGACCATGCGCGGCGTCTTCCGCGTTGTGCCGCGCTAAAGGCATTCATTATATAGGCATGGCCTCCTACGGATGCTTGGATCTGACATCATGCATGCAGATCGCGCGAGGCTACGGTCTATTCAGCAACGTTAAGAGACGGGCTGAGTAGATGGAGTGGAATAAATGCGCGAGTGCCGTTATATCGCGTAAGGAGGAGAGGGAAGTATTAAGGTCGAAGAGGTGGTTGATATGTTGGCACATGTAAAGCAATTACTGAGGATTGGACTGTTCGTTACGCTATTTCTGATGTGCAGTGGCGTGGTGTTTGGGCAAGGATTCGAGAATATATCCTGGCGTCAGACGAACGGTCCCGAAGGAGGCCGTGCCACTGCATTTTTTGAGCATGACGGAGATCTGCTTGTCGGGACCTCTCGGGGCGGGATTTTTCGATCCACGGATGAGGGGCAGTCTTGGGAGTATGTTGGTTTGGCGTTTGTAGCTGAAGTTACGGGTATCGTTGAAAGCCTTGCTGGAACCCTCATTGCTGGCACCTATGGTGATGGAATCTACCGCTCAACGGATGGAGGCACGACATGGGCAGTTGTAGAAGAAACCATTCAACCCCCACCAGGGCAACTTAATCCACTTATTACAGCAACCATCGCCGTCGATTCCCATGGTTGGATTCTCAGTGGAAGTCGTGTAGGACTGTTTCGGAGCAAGGATGATGGGTTGAGTTGGGAGTTCATTCAGCCGGACGAATATTTCCCTGGCGTGTATATTGATACCATTAAGCCTGCTCCATCAGGTCAACTCTTTATGTTGGCTTTGGGTACGATATATCTATATGATGAAGATAGAGATACATGGATAGATATAGGTAGCAACGCTGGAGATTTTAGGCTGGCTCTGGCCGTTCTGGATAGCACGACTATTTTGGCAGGTAGCTATAATCTAGAGACGGACACAAAGGGGCTACTTCGTAGCACTGACAGCGGCCAGACCTGGGAAATGACCGCACTCGAAGAGATTACGTATTTCATCGACATAGATGAAACGGGGCGCATTTTTGCTGGCACAGATAATGGTGTTTATCGCTCCTTAGATCAGGGAGAAACGTGGGAGCAACTTGCGTTGCCCCAGGTCACTATGATAGGTACCTATGGAGAGGATAACGTCATTGTAGGTCTATATGGTGATGCTGGACTATTACAGTCTGAAGATGCCGGAGAAACGTGGCACGAAAAGAATACCGGATTTGCCAACAGCATGGTCTTTAGTACAGCCATAGACGCGCAGGGGCGTATTTTTGCTGGTACTGAGAGAGGCGTGTTTCGCTCAACGGATGCAGGAGTCACTTGGGAGCATTATGGGCTTGATGAATCTGTCTCCGAACTTTTAATAACGCCTGCTGGAAACCTGTTTGCTAGATCACATGGAAACCATCTGTACAGATCTTCTCCAGAAACAATCAACTGGCAAGTAATAGAGACTGTGTCAGTCCAGCGTTTTGAAGGAAGGCATCGGCTGGCTATGGGGCCAGATGGGCATCTCTTTGACCTGGAGGGGACTATGCTATGGCGCTCCGCTGATGAAGGAGAAACATGGCAAAGCATTGAGGTTCCTCTGGCTATCTCACTTATGATTCATCCCAATGGAGATATTTTTCTGGGTAGTTATTCGAAGGGTGTCTATCGTTCATCCGATGAGGGGCAGACCTGGGAGCAGCTAACCAATGGGCTGAAGAAAATAAATGATCCTGAGGAGATGCCAGAGATATCTACCCTGGTTGTAGATGAGGCAGGTCGCATCTTTGCCGGTACCTATGGAAATGACATTTATCGCTCGGTAGATGGGGGCGATAGCTGGCAAAGTGTCGCTGAGGGGGACGTGAAATTCCGTGCAGGTTCTCTGGTTATATGGAACGGGAAGCTATTCGTGGGATCAGGGCTAGACGGAGTTTTTGTTACAGAAGATGGCGGTGATACCTGGATCCCATTAAACACCAACCTTGAAAATCCATGGATCTTATCGTTATCTGTTGATAAGGACGGATATCTGGTGGCAGGTACGTTTGGCAATGGCGTCTGGCGCACCGAAGTCCCTATCAATGTGAGCATAGAGGAGCAACTCCCTGAGACCTTTTCCGATGGTCCTGACTTACAGGGCTACCCCAATCCTTTCCACAACGGTGCCACCCTGGCGTTTACGCTCTCCGCACCCGCACCCGTGCGCCTGAGCGTACATGACATCCTGGGACGAGAAGTGGCCGTTCTGCTGGACGAACAGAAGGCCAGCGGTTATCACACGACTTCTTTCGATGCTGACGGCTTACCCAACGGCGTGTATTTCGTGACGCTCAGCACATCGCAAGGGACTTACCGAGAGCAGTTGCTGCTGGTGAAATAATCAGCTTCTGTGCACAGTGCTAGGACTATTCGGCTGACTGTGTCACTCGCACCCAGTCCACATACATGGCGATTTCGCTGTTTTTGATAAGCTCAACGGTAGCTTCGGGCAGGCCATTGTAGGGTGTTTCAACGCCGTTGGTTTTGTACGGATAGGCTCCGCCGAGGGCGAAGTTGAGGATCAGGTACTTGGGTGTGTCGAAGCGCCATTCGCCGTAGTGCTCAATCATGGGGCGCGTCGCGCGGTAGGCCACGCGGTCGTCTACCAGAAACACCAGTTCATCGGTCGTCCACTCCACGGCATAGACGTGCCACGAGGTTACGTCCTCGGGAGCCTGGAAAAAGAACTTGTTTACAATCGGCGTCTCGCCTGAATAGCCGGGGCCGTGGAGGGCCACGCCGGTCCAGTCTTTCTCGCCGACGTATTCCATGATGTCGATCTCGCCGGTGTCGGGCCAGCGGCCGTTGCCGAGGGCCCACCACGCAGGCCACACGCCTTCCGCGTCCGGCAGTTTGATGCGGGCCTCTAGCTTCCCGTAGGTCACGTCGAACTTATCGCGGGTGTTGATACGGCCGGAGATGAAGTCGAACGTATGATCCTGTGGCCCCTCCATTCCCGGTTGGAAGCGCGGGTGCAGCACCAGTGCCCCATTCTCTGCCCCTTCCACCTCGGCAAAGTAAATCGTCTCCTCCGAGTCGATGTAGACTTGCTGCTCGTTGTTGACCCAGAAGTCGGGGCCGACGACGTTCCACTTGCTTCGGTCGAGTGTGTCGCCGGAGAAGTCATCAAAGAAGACGACTTCCTGTGCAGCACTTTGGGTTGGGGCAGTTGCAGCCAGCAGGAGAAGAATCCATGCGAAGTGATGTGCGAAGCGAACGGTGGCTTTCATAAAGGTGTCACTGGGATAGATTGATGGTGTTTCTCTTGTTATTAACGTCATTTACTACGTGAACCTTCGGTTTCCGCGAAAGCGGAAATCCAGTCAGTAAAGACACTTTTTCTGGATTTCCACCTTCGTGGGAATGACACGCTTTTTGTTGCATCCACATTGTCCTCCTTACTCAAAGGCCCGCCGCGCCAGACATTTTGCGTCCCACGTTGGTCCACGCGATCAGCACGAGTGCGACGATGAGCAGGACGCTATACTCCATCCCGTTGCGCCCGGCTCCGACCACGAACCAGCCTTCCGAAAAGTGAACCAGGGCAATCCCTGCGAGCAACTGCACCGCAAACCAGATTGCCAGCGGACGTACGAAGAACCCCGCCGCCAGCGCGAGGCCGCCGGCGATTTCCACCACCGTGATGATCCACGCGATCACGACGCCGAGCGGAAAGCCAAGGCTATCCAGAAAGCCACCGAAGTCGTCCACGATGCCAAGCCAAGCCCGCGCCACGCCATGAAGAATGAGTAGCACCGCTACCGCGATGCGGAGCACAGCGAGCGCTCGCCGTTCGAGGATGGGAGAGGTGAGGTTTTGCATAGTTCTTGTTGTGCTAATTACGCGTATTCTGCCAGCCGCTGTTCGATGGCCTTGATTAGCTCCTCAAAGCCGGATTCGCAGTGGATCTCGTGAGCCAAAGTGTTCATGTCTGTGAGAATATACGTAAGTAGTGGGAGGTCGTGGCGGATCTCATCGTAGCGTTCAATCTCGTCCCGAAATTCGTGCAAGTTAGCTGCCGAAATCGTTTTCAAGAGCGCGTCGAATTCCGCGAGTTTTTAAAAGATCCGCCCACTTGATTCTTTGAGCTTATATTGGTTGGTGGTGACTGAGGAATATTTTACGCGACGTTCCTTGCGTCAACATATGCTCAAGCCTCCCTTGATCAAGATAAATAGCATACGTTCGAGGGCCAGGAAAGGCCGTGGCTGGTTCCTATAGCCCTGCTGGCCGACAGGGTACTACTTGCATCTTTAGACTGGCCTGCGTTACTTTGCTCATGTAAATATATACTTACTGTTGCCATTGTATGCAGCCCATTCGCGACCTGGCTGTTGGGTATACCTGATAAAGACGCACCCGCGTAGGTTTTGATCGTTTTCTCTAGCTTGCTGCCGCACCGCCATGAACGCCGTCTGCATACTGATGCCTGGGCTGTTGTTAGTGAGCATCGGTGTGTCTGGGAAGGCTATGGGGCAGGATGTCACTAAAGACAACATCTACCGCTATATTTTGGGCGTAGATGTACCAAGTGCTCCGGCCTTTGTCGCGCTTGGTGTGGCACCGACTCATGTGCTGCGCGGGAGCGCGCCCAAGCCCTTAGCAGCGAGCATCCTCGGTACTTTCACAGGGGATGCGGCGCTGACTGGGGTAGCGGTTGGGGTTGCGCCATACTTTCTTGTAGGAGGCGGAGACCGGCCTTTGCCGGTGTATCGCTCCGGAACCATTGGGGGCCGGCTGATGCGCGTGATGACAAAGACCTTGGTGTCGTTCGGAGCGGTGCGGATGCCCGACGATCCGTCTTCTGCGTTCGTGGGCCTGGGTGTGCGCAGCACTTTTCACGATCCGCACGATCCGGTGATGAACAGCACGCTGCCTGAAGAAGTAGCGGCGTTGCTTCAGGAGCATGGGGTGTCGTCTGTAGCGGGGACGGAAGAGGATGTGACAGATTACGGGGTTGATTTGGCCCCGGCTTTTGCCCGTGCGCGTCGGGCGATGCGTGCCCGGGTGGCTGGCGGCGATCCACAGGTTACCGGCGGTTGGGGAATGGCTGGTCGGCTCCGGGGTAGCGTCTGGCATGGCGACAGCCTGGGCACCATGCACCATACCTTCTGGATCAGTGCCCAGATCACGGTCGAGCGCCGTTTCGATGTGCTGACCACGGTGCAGGTCCGCAACGCTTTCGATGCAAAGCCTTATGCATGGTTTGGTGCTGGGCTGCAACGCAAGACCGCCCTGCTGGATCTTATTACCGCGTTGTACTACGATACGGGCAGTCGCAGCGTCTACCCAGAGGTGGCCCTGGATACACGCCTGTTTCCCAACCTTGGGCTGATGGCGTCGCTGACGACACAGGCGATGCCCGATCCTCTGGCGCGTACGGGGCCGCGCAGGCTCGCGCTTCGGGCTGTCATGCGGTGGTTTTATGCGTCCGATGAGTAGCGCTGCTGGACCCTTTTGAACCTGCTTGTCATGCGTCACCTTGCCCAAGCGTCATCGTCGGCTAGTGGTAAAGGAATTGGTAACGTGCTGGTCGGTGTTGGCCAACTATCACCATGATGATAGACAGAAGTATCGCTTTTTCAGTCGGCCAGCGTCTATCGTCTTTCATTTTGGAGAATGAGCCATGAGTCACCCACCTCGTATCGCTTTTTTGATTCCCTTTCTTGTGTTGATGCTGCTGGGAGGGTGTTTCTCCCACAGCGTCTCAATGATTGGTACGAGTCCAGGAGGGACCGCGCCACCCGCCACCGAAGCAGAAGGGACCGTCGCATGGTCGATTCTCTGGGGTGTCTATAAAAAAGAGCCGATGCCTACCAACTGCCAGGGGCAGGCGCTCGCCGAAGTCAAAGCCTCCTCCAACCTCGGCTTTACCCTGCTGACCGTCGTCACGCTGGGTGCCGTCGCGCCCGTCCGGCTGGATTGGCGGTGCGCCCGTCCGACGCCGCCTCTTGGTGATTTCCCTATTCCTGATACTACCTCCCAGAGGTCCCCCTATGCCCCCTAGCCTGGAACCTATCATCCACATCGTCAAGCGCCGGAAGTGGCAGAACTTCCACGATACCGTTTCGCAGACGGTGGCCCAACTCGTGGACGTGTGGAATGCCCAGCCCAACATCGCCTCTTTTCCGGCCTACAACGCCACGACGAAAGCGTTGCAAAAGCTCGTCGGCGAGGCGCTGAAGAAAAATCTGTCGCTGCGAGCACTGGGCGGCGGGTGGTCGTTTACGCCGGTGGCGGTCACCGACGGCATCCTGATCAACACGAGGCCGCTCAACTACCAGTTTCGGCTGGCAGCGCAGAACCTGCACAGGGATTATACGGCGCGGCGGAAAATGTCATCTTTGCGCAGTGTGGGA
>DATGCC010000360.1:0-2846 GCA_035312345.1 Rhodothermales bacterium | reverse complement strand
GCTTTACATTACCGGATGCAGTGGCGGCGGCGTGCTGTCGAGTTGGGCCATCGGGCAAACGGATCGGTTCGCGGCGGCAGCCGTGCGGTGCCCCGTCACCAACTGGATCAGCTTCGCCGGCACTGCCGACATTGTACAGTGGAGCTACCACCGCTTCGACGGCTACTTCTGGGACAACCCGACTAAATGGCTCGAACACTCGCCGCTGATGCACGTCGGCAAGGTCACCACGCCTGTGTTGCTGATGACCGGCGAGTTGGACCTGCGCACGCCGATGTCGCAAACCGAAGAATACTATGCCGCGCTCAAGGTGCTGGATGTCCCGGCGGTGCTGCTACGCTTCAACGGCGAATACCACGGCACCAGCAGCAAGCCGTCCAACTACCTGCGCACGCAACTCTACATCATGGACTGGTTCGAGCGCTACCCCGAGCCGATGGACAATGTGTCGTCTAGTAGATAGCAATATACTCTCCTTTGCCATGGATAATCAGTTTTATCCAAAAACCTCAACAGTTATTGCCTCAGTCTGTGAGGACGGGATGCACGTCGAGATCTACGCAGCGAATCACGCTGATGAATGGCCGATCTCTGACGATGCAGTTCAAATTGGCGAGTGTAGAGCTAATTTGGATGAAACAATAAACCTGATTCTGTACGTGGGGAACAAGTCCGTTGAAATCCCGCTCCATGAATTTGAGCGAGCAATTGAAGTAGCGAAAACGGAGGTGCATAGCGAAGATTACTACGATTACCCAGAGGCCGACAGCAGGACATAGTGCGCACCCATTCACCTCCCACCATCCACCCATCCTCACCTCTTCAGATGGTTGATCAGTTTCTTGTACGTGGCGAGCATCGTCTTCGGGGAGAAACCGAGGTAGAACATCATAAACACCGTCAGATTCGACAGGTTGACGCGGAGATAGCTGTTGTGCTCGTACTTCCGGGCTGAGACCATCACATCGTCGGGGATAATTTTGAAGCGCGCCTGCTGGCGAGCGCGCAGAATGAAGTCATAGTCTTCCATCACCACATGATCCTCCTTGTACCCCTCTAGGGCCTCGAACAGCGAGCGGCGGACAAAGAGCGTCTGGTCGCCGCCGCGACACATGAGCCGGTCGAAGCGGGTGAAGTAGGCGTTGATGCGCAGCAGGAGCCGGTTGGAGTCGAAGATGAACCGGAAGCAGCCGAGGTCGCAACCTTCCGCCAGTGCCTCCTCGATCTGATCTAGAAACGTCGGCGGCGGACAGGCATCGGCGTGGACAAAGTAGAAAATGTCGCCTGAGGCATGGGCCGCACCCCGATTCATTTGCGCTGCCCGGCCACGTTGGGCACAGGTGTATACCGCCGCACCAGCAGCCTTGACTTCAGCGACTGTGTTGTCTGTGCTGCCTCCATCAACCACAATCAGATCCACGACGCGCTCGTCGCCCTGCTCGCGCAGGTACGGCACGAGCTTTGCCACGTTGGCTTCCTCGTTGATCGTTGGAATAATAATACTTACGCGCATGGTCGTCCTGTAACAGGATCTGATCTCCCACACTAAATTAACGTTGCTGTTTGCTCCGAATCAAAGGCTTTTGCCCATCGGTACTGCAACGTGACAGGTGACACGACCTTCGGGACTTCCTTTCGAGATGATGACATTCCGCCCTTATCCCTTCGTTTTGCTCTTCGTGATGCTCCTGCTGCCCGCCTGTACGAGCGTCAACGTAGATATGGTACGCCCCGATGGGGAGATCCGTACGCCCTCCTTCTTCGACCACGGCACCTTCGACGAGGTGCTCAGCACCTATGTAGCCGAAGATGGCCTGGTCGATTACGAAGGGCTCAAACAAAGCGACGCCCTCACGCCGTACCTGGAAGCGCTGGCCGTGACCGACCCGTCCGAGTTGAGCGAACAGGAGCAAATCGCCTTCTGGATCAACGCCTACAACGCGCTGACGCTCAAACTGATCGTGGATAACTATCCGACCGAAGGCATTCTCCGGCTCTCACCACGAGGCATCAAGGGCCTCGACTTCCTGATCCCCAAAGTCAATACGCCGTTCAAGGTGGAAGTGGGCTACGTGGGTGGCGAAAAGCAGACGCCCGACAACATGGAGCACGGCATCCTGCGAGTAAACTACGACGAGCCGCGCATCCACTTTGCCCTTGTCTGTGCTGCCATGAGTTGCCCGCCCCTCCGCAACGAAGCCTACACCGGCGCTCGCCTCAACGAACAACTCGACGACCAGGGTCGCACCTTTCTGCACGACCGCAGCAAAAACGCCATCCCCCTCGACGCCACCACCATCCAGATCTCGAAAATCTTCGACTGGTTCGAAGGGGACTTTGCCGAAGATGACGCCGGACTGCAACAATACCTCGCCCAATATTTCGATGGGGACCTCAAGACGCAACTAGAACAAGGTGCCTTCGAGATCAAACACATGAGCTACGATTGGACGCTCAACGACCAACGCAAAGTCGATGGAAAACCCGAACCCGTTCCGGCACCTGCGACGGCTCAATGAGAAATGGGGAGGGCTAGATATAGGATTAGCAATACCTGCATAACTCATCTCAAATAAATTCGATATGTCCGTGCATCTCTTCTGCGGTCAGTACTTGGGCGATGAGCATGAGACCTTGCACCATAGCACCAATGGATTGCCCCTGCGGCGCATATACGATACCGGCATGATCTACGCCCTCGGCAGCCAATCGAAGAAAATCTTCATCCTGCGTGACGATGACGCGGCCCTGACGCCGAGTTAACGCGAGATGATCTGCGTCACTAGCTCCCAGCATGCCTGCTTCCACCACTGTCAACACATCAATTCCACGTCGGCGTAGCCCTC
>DATGCC010000359.1:0-3663 GCA_035312345.1 Rhodothermales bacterium | reverse complement strand
GCAGATTGGCCCCCACGCGCAGGGCCGTCTGGGGACCGATGAAAAAGCGACCGGCAATACCTCCATTGAGGCCATCAAGGCTGAGTTGATTGAGGGTAAAGGCCAGCGCCCGGTTGCTGCCCCGCACAAACTGGGTATCATCGTCCGATTCGGTTTGTGCGGCAGCGATGGAGGTGCCCGCAAGCATCAGCAACAGACAGGCGATACAATAACGAAGGGTATTCATAGTCGCGTACAGCTAGTGATATGAGAAGAGCGAAACGCACCGGGACCCCGGCACGCAGGTGCACGAAAGCGAGGGCCCCGCGCATGATCTGCGGCCCAAGATAGGCAAAAGAGGGTGACGAACACGATACGATTGCGTGAAAATAAGAAATAGGCTCCTTGAACGCAGGCTTTGAATATTTCCCACCTGTAGGGACTGGATGGGGCTTGAAATGCACACCGGTTCCGTTTTTTGTAATGGACGGCTCGTATATTCCCGCGTTCTTTTGCTTTGCTAAACGGTTTTCGCTTTATGGATTTCGTCGCTCTGCTGCGTGGGATGCTCGGCATCATCTTCATCATCGCCCTCGCCCTTGTGCTCTCCTCGAACCGCCGTGCTGTCAACTGGCGCACCGTCGGATTCGGGCTGTTGCTCCAGCTGATTTTTGCTATTTTCATCCTCAAAGGCGACGACATGGCTGTCGTCTTTTCGCCGCTGGGCTGGCCGAAAGCGGCGTTCGCAGCCGTGGCGGGGCTGTTCGTTGAATTCCTGGCAGCAGTGGAAGTCGGGTCGGCGTTCATCTTTGGCTCGCTCGGCCTCAGCCCGTCGTCGGAGGGTTCGCTGGGCTTTTTCTTTTTCTCCCAGGTGTTGCCCACCGTCATCGTCTTCGCCTCGCTGATGTCGATTCTGTACTACCTCGGCATTATGCAACTCATCGTGCGTGGGGTGGCCTACGTCGTGCGGCGAGCGCTGGGTACGAGCGGGCCAGAGTCGTTGAGCGTGAGCGCCAACATTTTTGTCGGGCAGACGGAGGCTCCGCTTGTCATCAAGCCCTACATCCAGAACCTCACGCGTAGTGAACTGATGGCGGTGATGACGGGTGGCATGGCGACCATTGCAGGCGGCGTGCTTGCCAGCTATGTTGCGTTCCTGGGCGAACGATACGCGCAGGTACAGGGCGTCGCTGTCGAGATCGGGCAGCAACTTTTCGCCGAGCAACTGCTAGGGGCCAGCGTGATGGCCGCCCCCGCGGCGCTCGTTCTCGCCAAGATTCTCGTGCCCGAAACGCAATCCGTCTCGAAAGAAGCCGCTGTCCCCGTCACCGATGCAGGCGAGGCTACACTACACTCTACCGACAGTGACGAAGCCATGGAGGGCGTCGAACATGCCCTCGAAGACGAGGGGCCGAAGAACGTGATCGATGCGGCCGCCACCGGAGCCGCCGACGGCCTCAAGCTCTCGCTCAACATCGGCGCGATGCTGATTGCCTTCCTCGCGCTCATCGCTATCCTGAACGGCATCCTCGGCTGGGGAGCCGGGCTGTTTGGCTTCTCGCTTACATTGGAGGCTATCCTTGGCTTTATCCTCGCCCCCGTAGCGTGGCTTGTAGGTGTGCCCTCTGCCGACATCTCAGCCTTCGGGGCGCTCCTCGGCACCAAAGTCATCGCCAACGAATTCGTCGCCTACACCCAGCTGGCCGATGCCCTCGGCGCAGGGACGCTTTCTCCCAAAACGGTCATTATGGCCACGTTTGCGCTCTGCGGCTTCGCCAACCTGTCCTCCATTGGCATTCAGATCGGCGGCATTGGCCCGCTCGCCCCCAGCCGAACCGCCGAGATCGCCGAGCTAGGCCTGCGCGCCGTACTGGCTGGTACCCTCGCCAACTTGATGACAGCCACGATTGCAGGCGTGTTGTTGGGTTAATTTAGCTTGCTACGCTTGCTGTCATTTGGTTCGCTACGCTCACGTCATTAGGTCATCGGTCATTGGAAGCGTTGTACTCAATCAATGACCAATGACGCGCCGAAGGCGCAAATGACGGCGAGCAACACGGGCCAATGACAGCGAAGCATCCTTACCATCTTCTGACCATTTTCTTGCAACGAACAGAACAAGTGTCGTTGCATTGCATTGGCTAATCGTCTCCAATTCGGCTTTTATGGTCGATTATCGGTTGGTGCACTATTTTTTGCACAGGCCATTCATCATTCGTTTCCCCTGGCGTGTATTTAGGTTGAAGTTGGATGTCAAACCCACTGGCAAACAAGGGAGCGTCTTTGCCCTCAGAAGATTCGTTTACGCACTGGAGCGAGCGGCTCCAGTCTTCGGACCAGCGTGCGTTCTCGGAGCTTTTCCAGGCGATGAACACCGTGCTCCTGCGCTATGCCTGGCGTTTTACGGGTGACCAGGAGGCTGCTCGTGACATCGTGCAAGATGCTTTTTTGAAACTGTGGCAGATCCGCGAAGATGTGGATCCATCACGGTCGCTGAAGGCGCTGCTCTACACGATGGTCCGCAACCTGGCGCTCAACTACAAACGTTCGGCGCAACATACCAACGGTGTGCTCCCCGAGCATGACTTGCACGATCATGCCCCTTCGGCAGATCAAAGGGTGGGTGCATCGCTGCTCCATGAGCGGCTTCACCAGTACATTGAAGAAATGCCCGCCCGCCGCCGCGAGGCCTTTATGCTCAGCCGCTTTGAAGGCTTGAGCCATGAAGAAATCGCAGCCGTCATGGGCTTAACGCCACGCACGGTAAACACCCATATTGTGCTGGCGCTCAAAGACCTTAGGAAACGTCTGAGTGCGCTTCAACCTGACCGTACACCATGAACTGGGATTCTCAACATAACAAACCCCACACGCCGCCTCTCCCCGAGGAGGTCTGGGATGCTCTCAAACCAGAGCGCGAAGAAGAGCGCGAAGAAGAGCGCGCCGCCCTGGCAGAAACCTGGGCGCTGGCCGAGCACTACCGTGATCTTGAACCCGATGAGGCTACCTTCCAGCAAATGGGTGCCGATATCTGGGCCACCCTGGAGGCTACGATTCAGGAAGAATCGGCTGCAGAGGTAGCACCTGCTCCCCTGCGCCTGGTCAAATCGCGACCCCGCATCTTCCAGTTGCGGCCCTGGCATCAGGTGGCGATGGCGGCTTGCCTTGCTCTGCTCATCGGCGTGGTGTTTATCCTTTCCCAGCAATCCATCACCCACACGGCACCCTTTGGCGAAACTGCGACTATCGACCTTCCTGACGGCTCACAGGTTATCCTTAACAGCGGCTCTACCCTCTCCCATCAGCGCACCTTTGGGGAAGAGATACGCCGCGTGACGCTTGAGGGGGAAGCCTTCTTCTCCGTAGCAAAATCCGAGATACCCTTTGTGGTCGGCACCTTCAACGGGACTACCACCGTGGTCGGCACGCAGTTCAACGTACGTGCCTGGAAAGATGATATAGAGCCGGCTACCGATGTCAGCGTATTGGAAGGTAAAGTGCGCCTAGCTGCCCAGCAGACTGCCCAGCACGCCATTACCCTCACAGCGGGCGAATCGGCCCGGCTGGTGGCGCAGAGTATCACCCCCACTCCGCTTGAAGAAAGTGTAGACAACGCGCTGGCCTGGCGCACAGGCAGCTTCAAACTTGTCAAGCCCCTTGGCACGGTGGCACGAGAACTGGAAC
>DATGCC010000358.1:0-4752 GCA_035312345.1 Rhodothermales bacterium | reverse complement strand
CGCCGGGGCGGATGTGTTTGGCAAACTGCCCCAGGAGCCAGTAATCGGCGGTCTGGTACCAGTCGGGGTTATCGCCGTCGTTTTTGATGAGCAGCGTGGGGCCGAGGGCCCCGATGTGGTTATACGGCCCCTGGTTGGCTTCGTCCAGGGTTTGCGTTGTCATCGTCACCCAGGCGGTGTAGCCGATGGCCCAGTTTCGCAGATACCGGATAAGCGATTGATAGGTGTGTTGGGTGCCGTCCGTGCGCACGCCCCAGAGGGAGCCCTCGGTAAAAACGATGGCCTTGTCGGGGTGGGCCTCGTGCAGGTCGCTCATCGCCTCCGGTTCGCCGACGTAGTGGTGAAACGCCGTCGCATCCAGATAATCCGCCTTGCCTGCGGCTTTGAGTGCGCTGATCTGGTCGCGGGCCTGTTCCCAGAGGTCGAAGTTGTGATCAAGCGTCCACAGCCTTACGTCCAGCACGTCGCCGTAGTCGCCACCGATGTTGTGGAAGTTCTCGTAGACAGCGAGAAGCAGGTCGCGCTCCATCTCCCAACTGATGACCATCCCCGGATAATCGGGCGGTGCGTACTGCCGCTCGTTTTGCAGCGTGATTGCATAAATCGGAATGCCTTCCGCGTGATACGCTTCCACAAATGCACGCAGGTACGCCGCGTAGTCGTCCAGCATATCGGCCTTGAGCGGTCCGCCCTGCACCATCGCTCCGCCTTCACGCATCCACGGCGGTGGGCTCCACGGAGACGCAAAGAACCGGATGGCTGTGCCGGTCTCTTCCGCGACTTCCAGGGCCAGCCGGGCGGCGTCGATCAGGCCGAGGCTGCGGTCGCGCTCGATGGAAAAGGGCGCATCGGGGGTGTCTTGCAGCGTATACCAGCCTTTCGGGTGCGTCGGTTGGGGACGCGCCCGCATGCCGTCCGAGAAATCGGAGGTGCCGATGGTCAGGCGAAACACGGTGAGCCCGAGTCCCTCATCGGGGTCGATCAGCGCCCGGAGGATGGTCTTCTGCTGATCCGTGTTCGTGTTCTTTTGCAGCGCATAGACGGTGGTATGCTCCAGCGACGTGCCGATGCCCAGCATCTGCTGGTAGCGAACGGCGGGGTCCACCCGAATGACAGGCCCCGCCGTGTCCTCGTTCCGGGACGCGGGTTCCACCGGGCTCCAGCGGTGGGGAATTGCATTCATCTCCCACGGATCGGTGAACCACTGCGCGTCTGACGGATGGAAGGCCGTGGAGACGGTGCCGACGACCAACGCGGCGGTAGGCCCGTCGTCGGCGTCTGCGCAGGCCATCAGGGCAAACGAGAGGGCGAGGAAAGCAGCGAGAGAGCGTAGCATGATGTCGAGAGCCGGTGTGTTTTCCACCTGTGGATTGATTGCGGCGCAGCGGGCGAGGAAGGGTGCCCTCGTGCGATCCACGAAGCTACACGCCCGGCTCCACAATTACCACATTCCCCCATCTACGCAGTACGCATTGCGCCGCCGCCCGCGCCTGCGTAGCTTTCCGCAACACGCACCGCAGGCCCCGTTTTCCTCGGGTCTATCCCCGCTCGCACGGGGGCACCATCGCAAATTCGACCGTCAGGCCGTCCGCCGAAGGTCTATCCCCGCTCGCACGGGGGCACCTTGTCGTACGGCTCGGCTTCTTGCGCTTGACCGGGTCTATCCCCGCTCGCACGGGGGCACCTACCATTTTGCCATGCTATGACGCTGTACATCGGGTCTATCCCCGCTCGCACGGGGGCACCACAGCCAAAGAGCGGTACGGCGTGTGGAAAGTGGGTCTATCCCCGCTCGCACGGGGGCACCTAACGGGCGCGTCTCTCATAAAGCGCCGCACGGGGTCTATCCCCGCTCGCACGGGGATTGGCTCACTGATCCATTTCTGCATGGCGTTGAGCAGAGGCTCCTCGACACCTTGCGGGCCGACCCGCTCGTAGACCCGGTCGACGAGTCGAGCTGGGACTACCGGCGGCATGTGTTGCAGATGCTGAAGTCCGCTCACGAGGCCGGTGTCAAGCTGGTCTGTGGTACGGACCCGCCCACGCCGTACGTCTTTCATGGCTACAGCGTGCATCAGGAGCTGGAGCTGATGGTGGAGGCGGGGCTCACGCCTATGGAGGCCCTGGTGATCGCGACGCGTCGTCCGGCCGAGATGCTAGGTGCAGAGGACATCTTCGGGACTATCAAGCCCGGCAAGCGGGCCGATCTGCTGATCCTGTCGGCTAATCCCCTTGAAGACATCCACAACACGCGCACGCTGGAGACGGTCATTCTGGATGGCAACGTCCTCGACCAGTCCGCGTTACTTGCAGACGAATGAGCGGCATAACCCTGTGCAGCCGACCGCCCGGCGGCTGAATTTCCACGTTAGGCCATACATCAAGCCCGGATTGAAAATGACACCTGACGATTCTCCACGCGATCGCTGGGAGAGTGCGAGTGCATACGAGCGCTTCATGGGGCGTTGGAGTCGGGAGTTGGCGCGGGCCTTCGTCATGTGGCTAGGTGTGCCTCCGGGCCGCCACTGGCTCGAAGTGGGCTGTGGCACAGGGGCTCTGACCTCGCGGATACTTGAGGTTGGGCGTCCCGCTTCCGTGGTGGCGACGGATTCATCCGAGCAGTTCACCAGGCATGCTCGCACCGCGTTTCGAGACCACCGGGTTCAGTTCCTCACTGCGAATGCAGACAATCTACCGACGACGATGGCGGGCTACGACGTCGTGGTGTCCTCTCTCGTCTTGAATTTCTTGCCCGATCCAACGGCGGCCCTCCGCGAGATGAGATCCCTCGCAGCCGAAGGCGGCACCGTGGCAGCATGCGTCTGGGATTATGCCGGAGGAATGCAGTTTCTCCGCTGGTTCTGGGACACCGCAGTCGAACTTGACCCTGCCGCCCGTCAGTACGACGAGGGCGAGCGCTTTCCGATCTGCTCCCCTTCTGCGCTCGCAGCTGCCTTCCGAGAGGCGGGCTTTCCTGATGTTGGGGTGGAAGCACTTGAGGTCGAAACGCGCTTCCAGGATTTCGATGACTACTGGACCCCTTTCGTGGGCGGGCCGGGTCCGGCTCCGGGCTATTTGTCTTCCCTGCCCGCGCAAAGACAGCAAGATCTTGAAAGACGATTAGCAGCAATGTTACCCCGCCACGAGGACGGTTCGATAGCGCTGACGGCGAGAGCTTGGGCAGTACAAGCTAAGAAAAAAAGTGCCGCCTAACCACGGCGCAGCTCTTCTCATTATTGTGAATTGTACTACACAGGATGCTTCCCACGAGCGTGCTCAGCAGTTCTACAAAGAAAACCACAGCAGAGACTTGTCGGCCTTCTTCAACGTCCTTCTATGCAGGAATTTGCGGCTTATATTTCAGCGCTTTACATGAGGAGCCAAATGTATACCTGTCCTGTTACAGTGCTAGGGTTGTTTAATGCTGGGTAGGATGCTTTCCGGGGAGAGTTGTCGAAAGGATTACATAGCACAGAGGCATGCCCTGTAGATGTTGGTCCATGGAATTTCGAGGTTGATATTGTAACGCAGAGCATCATGCTATCCGGGACTACACAGCTTCTTTCTTCTGTTATGTCGGTGATTAAGAGAATCGTGGGAGGGCTGCTGGCTCTCTTGTTATTGTTGCTTGTTTGGGGGTCCGCCGTTGAGTCCCGATTTCTGCTTGATGTAGAGACGTATGAGGCAGAGGTGCCCAACCTGCTACCTGCATGGGAGGGTCAGACCCTTGCTTTCCTCGCCGACTTTCAGGTAGGCATGTGGCTCGACAATACGGGCATGATTGAGAAGGCTGTGGGAGCGGCCCTTGAAGCTCGGCCTGCGCTCGTACTGCTCGCCGGGGATTTTGTGTACAAGCCCGACTCGGCCGTGGTACAGGAAGCCGTTGCTCTTATGCGGCCCCTTACTACAGCAGGAATACCCGTCCTAGCCGTACTCGGCAACCACGATTATTCTCTCATGAAGGAGACCTCTGAGATGAGAGAAGACATGGCGCGCTATCTGAAGGCGGAGTTGGAGGCAACCGGTATCCAGGTGCTTGAGAATGAAGCGGAGCCTGTTACCCTGCCGGGGGGCGAGGAGGAACTTTACGTGGTGGGCATTGGCTCAGCCTGGGCTCAGCGTAGTCAGCCTGAAGCCGCCCTGGCAAGCGTTGCCGGTGGAGTGCCCAGAGTGATCATGATGCACAACCCGGTAGCCTACCGTGATCTTCCCCGGCAGGCAGGACCGCTTACGCTGGCAGGCCACACGCACGGCGGCCAGATTCGTCTACCGCTCATGCCATCCGAGAGTTGGCTCGACATCGCACAGCCCCGCGAGGTGGTGGCTGATGGCTGGGTCGAAGACCACATTGGCGCAGCCGGGAATCGGCTCTACGTAAACAGAGGCATCGGATTCAGCCTTGTGCCGGTGCGTATTTTTTGTCGCCCTGAACTCACGCTGTTCACTCTGCGGCGCGCTGGGGGTACCGTGCCTGAGCGGGGGCCGGATAGCTAATGAAGGCCACCACCGAATGTGGGTGGTATAGCAAGTACCCCGGCGCTGGTGCTCAACCAAGCAGAAATCGTTGCGCCTCTTTGTTCTGCGTCTACTCTGTCTCGTAGTAGGCCAGTTCTTCCTCAGTCACACCTCAATCATATCTGGGCGTTGCTCCCCCCTTCAATTCCAGCTATTTTGCCACCGCCTGGTTCAGTCGGAACTGTCAAGGCGCTGCGCCCATTGGGCGGCCTGCTCTGGCTTGCCCTGAATCGTGTA
>DATGCC010000357.1:0-2897 GCA_035312345.1 Rhodothermales bacterium | reverse complement strand
AGGCCGAGTACACGCTTGGCGATGATGTTGCGTTGGATCTCGTTGGTACCACTGTAAATTGAAGCGGCGCGATTGCCGAGCCATGCCCGCGTCCATTCCAGTTCGTCATCGGAAAAGTGGTCGGGATCCTGCCAGCCATAGCCGCGCGTGCCGCGCAGTTCACACATCAGCCACGACTTTTCCTGCTGCAGCTCGGTGCCATACATCTTGAAGATGGAGGTGGCAGGTCCCGGCGTTCCGCCGTCTTCGACCTCCTCGACGGTACGCCGCCTGGTCAATGCGAATGCGTTGCTGTTCATGTTATGAGCGATGACCTTGCTGCGCAGCGCGGGATCGTCCAGATGACCTCGCGCGTCTGTACCCAGAAACTCGCTGGCGACGGCAACTAGAGAGGGGCCTGGATCGCGGTTCTGCGCGCCAACCAGTGACGCCATGCCGGAGCGTTCATGTTGCAGCAGGCGTTTACCGACCGTCCAGCCCTTGTTCAATTCGCCGACCAGGTCCGATCTGTCAGCCACCGCGTCATCGAAGAAGGTCTCGCAGAACGGTGATACGCCACTGATCAGGCGGATCGGCTTCACCGTGACGCCAGGCTGATCCATAGTCAGCAGGACAAAGCTGATGCCCTCGTGCTTCGGCGCTTGTGGATCCGTGCGCACCAGACAGAACATCCAGTCGGCATACTGAGCGCCCGAGGTCCAGATTTTCTGTCCGTTGATAACGAACTGATCGCCCCGCTCGACCGCGCGGGTGCTCAGGCTCGCCAGGTCGGAACCGGACCCGGGTTCGCTGTAACCCTGGCACCAGGCAATCTCACCGCGGGCTATGGACGGCAGGTGGCGAGCCTTCTGGTCGTCAGTGCCGTATTCGAGCAGAGTTGGGCCGATCATACTCGTGCCCATGCCCATGAGTGCCGGGCGGGCATCGATGCGCTTCAATTCCTCAATCAGCACGACATACTCGTCCATGCTGAGTTCGGCGCCGCCGTAGGCTCTGGGCCAGGTGGGGACCGTCCACCCCCTCTCTATCATGCGATCGAGCCAGAGGATGACGTCGGGGTCTTGTATGGTGATCTTGCTGCTACCCGTAGGCACCTGACCTTCGCCGCGTGCACCGGGCGGACAATGTTCCGCCAGCCAGGCCCGGGTTTCCTCACGAAAATCGTCCAACGCGCTCATGGATGCGCTCCTCTCACTCCTTTTCGGGCGCCGCAGAGCATTGCCTAATGAAGCGCAAAACGCAAACCACTACACTGCGTAATCCACGGGAGCATAGCGGGAGGTCGCATGGCGCATCTGGATGCCTTAACGCGTGATCGGCTGGCGGCGATCGAACCGGTGCTGGCCGGGTCGGAAGCGATGATGGGTTTTGTACCGAACAGCATGCTGACGATGTCGCACATGCCTCAGCTGACCATGGCGTTTTCGATGTTGGCAGGAGTGGTGTTCGGGCGTGACCTGGCAGACACCATGGCCGCTTATCGAGACCTCGTACCCGCCGATGAGCATGCCGAAGACGCTCTGCCGCCGGATCTCATCCAACTGGTCGCTTATGCGGTCAGCGTCAGTGCCGGCTGTCGCTACTGTCAGGCTCACACGTCACACAATGCGACTCGCTTTGGCGCTAGCGAGGACAAGTTGCTGGCGGTTCTCGATTATGAATCCTCGTCTTTGTTTGCACCGGCGGAACGGGCCGCGATCGGGTTGGCGCTCGCGGCCGGACAGGTGCCCAACGAAGTCGACCGGAATCATTTTGAAGCGTTGCAGCAGCACTTCAACGAGCGGCAGATCGTGCAGATTGTGGCGGTGGTGTCACTGTTCGGATTTCTGAATCGATGGAACGACACGCTGGCCACCGATCTGGAAACGCAACCCACCGCATTTGCCGAGTCGACCCTTGCGAAGGGTGGCTGGCGCCTCGGTAAGCACGCGGGGGGTGCTTGATGTGTGGCCGCTTCAATGTGCAAACGGCGCCATTGTCAGTGTTGTTACTGGACATGCTGGGTGTCGAGCACCCAGGTCCTGATAACTACAACCTCGCGCCGACGGAACCCGCCGTGGTCGTCAGGGTGCGTGATGCCGAGACGGAACTGGTGCCCATGCGCTGGTGGTTGACGCCATTCTGGGCCAAAGAGTTGTCCACCAGATACAGCATGTTCAATGCCAAGTCGGAGACGGCTTACAAGAGCGCTGCCTTCAAGGAGCCCTATCAACGACGGCGATGTGTAGTGCCGATCAGCGGTTTCTACGAGTGGTGTCGTCAGAGCCAGCAGAAGTTGCCGTATTTCATAACGCCCAGCGAGTACCCGGGCATGCTGCTGGCTGGCATGTGGGATGCCTGGTTCAATCGGGACGCAGACGAAGAGTTATTGAGTTTTACCATCCTGACGACCGAAGCCAATGCGGGACTCGCTTTCATCCATCATCGCCAACCGGTGATGCTGGGTATCGAGGACGCCAAGCGCTGGCTGGATATGTCGGTCTCGACGCGCGAGCTGGAACATTTTTTCGCTTCACGGCTGCCGATGGCGTTGGATGCCGTGCCCGTATCGAGCTACGTGAACAATGCCCGCAACAAAGAAGCTCGATGCATCGAACCGCTCGGCACGACGGTACCCATCGCGGCAAACTGTCCGGAGCGCCCGCAGTGATTCTGCAGAAAGGTGATTGGCTTGGCAGTGGCAGTTTACTCGTGGAGGGTGCAAGCCTCGGCGCAGACGTTGAGGTGGAGCTTTCGATCACCGAGGACAGTGGCGGCTTGACCCTGAGCGGCGAACTTTCGGGCGATGTTGATGGCGGCGTGTCCATACGCGTGGCGCCGGATGACGTAGGCACCTACGTCATTGATGCCCGGGTTGCGCGGGTCGCGCTGGACGGGATAGCAAAGCTGGAAAGCGA
>DATGCC010000356.1:0-3358 GCA_035312345.1 Rhodothermales bacterium | reverse complement strand
CGCTTGCCATCAACGCCGGGTTGGAGCCGCATACCGCAGCACTGACTAGGGCTTCGGCGGTTCACCTGCTGCGCCGCACCTGGTTTAGTGCGCCTGCCGGGCACCGTGCGGTGTATATCGGCCAACGCGCCAACGAAGCGGCTGCCTCGCTGGTAGAACGGGCGCAACAGGCTCCCCTGCCGGAACCGCCCTTCTGGGTCGATAGAGCCGAACCACTCAGAGACGCTTCTGACAACATCAAAGCCATTTACCGCCGTGACAGTGATAAGTGGCTGGAGGAATGGCAGGACGCCTGGGTCCATGAGATGCTGGCGGCGGACTTGCTGGCCCCGTATCGCGGCACGACCTCCGGCGATAACCTGCGGGAGAAAATGGCGTTGTTCTGGCACAACCACTTCGTCACGGAGGTGCGGGATTACAAGCTGGCGGTCTATGCCTATCGCTATGTGACGCTGCTACGGACGCATGCGCTGGGCAACTTCAAAGACTTCGTCTACGCCATGGGCACTGACCCGGCGATGCTTACGTATCTGAATGGGGCGCAGAGTGTGGTGGGCAATCCTAACGAGAATTACCCCCGTGAGTTGCTCGAACTCTTTACGATGGGCGAGTTCGATCAGCAGGGCAACCCCAACTACACGCAGCAGGATGTCGAAGAGGTGGCCCGTGCCCTGACGGGGTGGACCATCAACCGGGAGAACATCGAAGCCGAATTTGTAGCCGAGCGCCACGATGCCGGTCAGAAAACCATTTTTGGACGCACAGGCCCTTTCGACTATGACGGCCTGATCGACCTGCTTTTTGAGGAGCGCGGGCCGCAGATCGCCACCTTCATCTGTCGCAAACTCTACAAAGCGTTCGTCTATGCCGCGCCTGATGATGCCATCGTTGCTGAACTGGCCGACTTGTTCATCGACAATGATTTCGAGATTGCACCGGTTGTAGAGACGCTTCTGTGCAGTAGCCATTTCTTTGATACCCAGGTGGCCGGGGCGCAGATCAAAGACCCACTGACCTTCCTCATCAGCTTTGTGCGTGATCTGAATGCTACGGAGGCCGTGCCCGATGCCGACACGACAGCCCGTATGCGGGATGCAGCAGCCCGGCTGGGGCAGGACCTGCTGAATCCCCCTAATGTAGGCGGCTGGCCGGGCCATCGTACCTGGCTTACGACGAACAATTTGCCGTTGCGCTGGCTCAGCGTGGATCGGGTAATGAGGTACATGCGGGTGTATGATCAGCTTGACATGTTCCAACTGGCCGAATCTGTGCACGACTCGGACGACCGGATGGCTGTTTTTAACCTGCCTGTGGCACTGGCGCAGCACTTTCTGGGCATCCAGGTGGAAGAACTGGACATCCTCATCCCGGCGGATGACTTCGGCGGGGACCTGCAGCAGAACCCCATGCCAGAATCCATCGTGAACGGCCCGCCGCATGTGCTCAACCTGACGAAAGTGTTCCTGGCAGGCACGCCGTGGTACGAGTGGAGTCCCTACAACGATGGGGCACCCGCGCTCATTTTCAACTACATCCTGGCGCTCAACCAGGCTCCTGATTTCCAGCTAACCTGATTTTTTACCAGCGTGGACGGTGGGTGTCATCGCTTGCGCTGTTGTATCACAGGCCGAAGAGGTGCTGCAAAACATCCGAAAGAAAATGGTTTTGCCATCGTTTTGTGACATCCTTCTGTCCAGCGAAGTTTTTCTTGGACCCAGTGACCTGTGAATCCCGTGGAGGAAGCGACGATGGACCGCCGTGCCTTTCTACAACATGCTGCATCCCCCCGCCCTGGGCGGGCATCCCGCGTGCCAGTGCCGCCTGCCTCGCGTCCCGCTGGGCAAGACGACGACATTCCGCTGAAGCCGCTCGCCATTGAGGCGGGGCTCGAAAGCTACGCCGCCCCGCTTGCCCAGCCCCAGGCCGCCCACCTACTGCGCCGCACGGGCTTCGGTGCTCGCCCCGAAGAGATCGGCGCGCTCGTAGGCATGGATGCACAAAGCGCCATCCCCGTTATCGTTGAGGCTGCTGTCAACGCACCGCTTCCCGATCCGCCTGTTTGGGCCAATGAGGCCGTTCCCCGCCGCAACGATGCGCAGCGCCAGGAATACATCCAGAACAATGCCGAATGGATGCTCGAATTCCGCGGGGATTGGTTCCGGCAGATGTACCTGGGCGGGTTGCGTGAGCGCATGACTCTGTTCTGGCACAACCATTTTGTCACCGAGGCAGATGCCTACTCCCGTCTCGCCGTCTATGCCTATCGTTACGTCAACACGTTGCGGACGCACGCAGTGGGTAATTTCAAAGCGTTCGTCCACGTCATGGGCACCGACCCGGCGATGCTGTTTTATCTGAACGGGGCGCAGAGTGTGGCAGGGGCACCCAATGAGAACTACGCCCGCGAACTGCTCGAACTCTTTACGATGGGCGAGTTCGATCAGCAGGGTAATCCCAACTACACGCAGGATGACATCCAGGAAATCGCCCGCGCCCTGACGGGCTGGGTGCCGGATCCGTTCAGCCTCACCGTGCAGCACGTCAACGTCCTCTTCGACAACGGCGAGAAGACCATTTTTGGTCGCACGGGTGCCTGGGGCTACGACGATGTCATCGACATCCTGTTCGAAGAGCGGGGGCCGCAGATTGCCACGTTTATCTGCCGCAAGCTCTATCAGGAGTTCGTCTATGCCGCTCCGGATGAAAGCCTTGTCTCTGACCTGGCAGATGTCTTTGTAGCGAACAACTACGACCTCGCGCCGGTACTTGAAGCGCTCTTGCAGAGTGCGCATTTCATGGACGAGGAAGCCATCGGCGCGCAGATCAAAAGCCCCGTCACGATGGTGGTAGGGTTGCTGCAAGAGGTGCTGTTCGAGATGCCACCGGACAACCTCTTTCTCTTCCTCGACCGATTTGCCATCCTGATGGAGCAGCGTGTGCTCTATCCACCCAATGTGGCAGGTTGGGAAGAGCATCATACCTGGCTCAACACGACGACGTTGCCCGTGCGCTGGCTGGTCTCCGAGTTTCTGATCTACGGTGGTCGCAGCGAGCAGCCCATCGATCTTGTGCCCCTGGCTGAACAGGTGCTCGGTGCCCTCGACACACCGCTCGACCCGAGCGACCCGGCGAGCGTGTTCGCGCTTCCGCTGCTCCTGGCCGAGCATCTGCTCCCGGTGCCGCCCGCGACGCTGGACCTCAACCCGCCCGCCGAAGGCTTCAGTGGCGACCTGGATAACTTCCCGATTCCCCAGGAAGTGCTCGGCGGCCCGGCTTATGTTGCCGATCTCGCGAAGATCTTCCTCGTCGGTGTGCCCTGGTACGAGTGGTCGCTCTACCGCCCCGAAGCCGCCGGCTT
>DATGCC010000355.1:0-5092 GCA_035312345.1 Rhodothermales bacterium | reverse complement strand
CCAGACCCTAAATCCTCCACGTTTGGACATATCCTGAGCACACCGAAGCCTGGCTGGTCGAATACCGACGTGCGGGGCCGGCTGCACGAGGCGCTGGGCATCCCCATCGCCTTCGACACGGATGTGAATGCAGCGGCGCTGGGCGAATACCGCTGGGGGGCCGGGCAGGATGTCGAGACTGTGCTGTACCTGACCGTGGGAACCGGCATCGGCGGCGGCCTGGTTATCAATGGTCAACCGTTGCATGGTATGCCACACCCCGAGATGGGTCACATCTTCGTCCCCCGTGCTGAGGGTGATTCCTATGCCGGGAAATGCCCGTTCCACGGCGACTGTCTGGAAGGTATGGCAAGTGGCCCTGCACTACAAGCTCGCTGGGAAACACCGGCGCAAGACCTGCCGGAGGACCATCCGGCCTGGGCCATGGAAGCACACTATCTCGCCTACGCCCTCGTCAACTTCATCCTCACCTGCTCGCCGCAACGCCTCGTGCTCGGCGGTGGCGTGATGCACCAGATGCACCTCTTCCCAATGATTCGCAAGCGCGTGCAAACCATTCTTAACGGCTACGTCCGCCACCCGGCTGTGCTGGATGACATCGACGCCTACATCGTGCCGCCTGCCCTCGGCGACCGGGCCGGGGTACTGGGTGGCATCGCACTGGCCCAGATGCTGGATGCGGATTGAAAACGGTCGGTAGAGACGCCTCAGCACGAGACGCCTCAGCACGAGACGCCTCTACAACAAACTTTGAAACATGGCGACGCCTTCAACCATCCTCGGCCTCGACATCGGCGGGACCAAAACGGCGGTGGTGGAAGGCACACGGGATGCCACCCTTCTGCAACGCCGCGAGCGCCCTACCGAGGCAGATCGCCCGTTCGATGAAACGTTTCCGCACCTTGTCGCACTGGCAGAGGAAACCCTTCAGGAAGCCGAAGCGGCGGGACGGCACATCGGTGCCGTGAGCGTGTCGATAGGCGGGCCCTTGCGTATTCAGGAAGGCGTTTTGATCGACCCACCGCATCTGCCCGGTTGGCACGGCACCCGGCTCAAAGAAGTGCTGCAGGCGGAGTTTGATTTGCCCGTCTTTGTTGAGCACGATGGCAATGCAGGCGCGCTGGCAGAATTTCATTTCGGTGTGGGACGCGACCGCCCGAATTTGCATCATCTGGTGTTTCTAACGTTCGGCACGGGTTTGGGCGCAGGCGTGATCGTCAACGGAAAAATCCTGCACGGCGCGACGGACACAGCGGGCGAGGTGGGCCACTGGCGGTTAGCGGAAGACGGCCCGATGGGCTTCGGCAAGGCGGGCTCGTGGGAAGGCTTCGCGTCGGGAACCGGGCTCGTGTTGTTGGCCCATCAACTGTTTCCCCACCGTTGGCCTCTCGACACCCCGATTCGCTCGCTGGTAGAAGCCATGCTGACCAACGACCCAGATGCACTGGCAGTGGCTGCAGAAGCCGGCCGCTGGATGGGTCGCGGCATGGCGCTGCTACTTGACGCGCTCAACCCGCAGGTGATCGTGCTCGGCTCGCTGGCCGTGGTGCTAGGCAACCGGGTGCTGGAGCCAGCGCGGCGTGTGATGGCCGAAGAAGCCCTGCCGCAAGCCGTTGCCGCCTGCGACATCCTCCCCGCCGCACTCGGCACCGGCATCGGCGATGTCGCTGCATTGATGGCCGCGATTACACGTCAGGGATAACGATTCACCGCACGCCTGCGGTATCTTCGGCGGTCGGTTTCTCGCCCCACGGTTGCTGCGGCAACGCCTTCAACACTTCGCGGGTCAGGTCCCATTGCGAGAAACCGTGCATGCCCGGTAACCAGTCAAGGCCACGCCGCACGATGACTAGATCATGGGAAGGCACGACGACCACGTATTGCCCCCGGTTGCCCGCCGTCGAATACGCATCCGCCGGGATGTCGGTGCGGTCGTCGGGGACGAGCCACCACTGCCCGCCGTAGAAATTTCCCCGCTCGGCGGTAGACGGAGCTGGGGTGCGAACGAAGTCGATCCATTCCTCAGACAGCAGCCGCGCGCCGTTCCAAACGCCGCCATTGAGATAGAGCAGGCCGAAGCGCGCCAGGTCGCGGGCGTTGGTGTAAACCTGGCTGCTCATCACGTAATCACCAAAGCGATCTACCCCCGGCAGCGTGTTGCGCATCCCGATTTTGTCGAGCAGCACCCGACGGGGAAATTCCAGATAGGTCTGATTGTCGCCGAGGGCTTGTTTTAACGCCAGGAGACCAAGGAGCGTATCGTGGTTTTCGTAATCCCAGTGTGTGCCCGGCTCACGGATCTGGCCCCGGTTGAGTGCGCCGTTGACGGAACTGGCCCCCGCCCAGTAGCTGAAACACGAACCCGTCTCTTCACAGCCGCCCCGGTTATCCACCGGCACCAGCCCGCTTGACATGTGCAGGACATTCCGTAGCGTGATAGTTTGCCGGGGATCGGCCTCCGCATCCGAGGCCCGCGGCAGCCAGTCGAAGCCAAGCGGCGCGTCGAGGTCAAGCTTGCCTTGATCTACCATCATCCCGATGAGTGTCACAGCGATGCTTTTGGCGGTGGACCAGGTGCGCGTCTTTGTGGTCTGATCTACGCCCGGCGCATACTGCTCGTGGATAAGCTGCCCTTTGTAGATGACCAGCAGGCTCAGCGTGATCTGTGACGGGTGCCCGTGGGTTTCACGGTCGAAGGCCCAGTCGGCAGCAGCGGCAAGCGCGTCGGCATCGACGGACGCAGGCAGCGGCGTTTCGGGCACCAGATCGCCATCGGGCCACGGAATAGTGGCGGGGTCTCCAGCGAGCGGTGGCAGATCCAGCACCGGCAATGTATTGATGTCGGCAAATGTCTGGTCGGGCGCGAGCATGATGCAGCCCAGCCCATCGCGGTAGGCGGCACGCATTGTCGGGATGGGATCGCTGCCCTGCCCGCCGACAGCAACGGCCCGCCGGTTTTCGTCGATGATTACCTGATTGCCATAAGGTGGCAATGCAGGCATGCGGTAGTACTGCAGTTCCTCGGCATAGATCTGGTCGAGCGTGCGGTCGGACGTGAACAGGCCGTTGCACATCATCATCGCCTGCATGCCCCGCTGAATGAGCATGCGGTTGGCTCCGTAGTAGTCGTAGGCTTCGGTTTGCTGGGCCTGGGCGGGCGTCAGCAGCAAGAGTGTCAGCAGGAAACCAAGCAGGTGGCGCATGGCAGTACCTCAAGTCTGGGTGGTTTGTCTGTACACCATACGTCATCTGCATCTTGCACACAAATCAGATAATGCATGCTCGTTCATCCACTACCTACTATCAACCATCCACCCAAAACACCCCTTGCTCCCGCGCATCGCCTGTAATACATTGGGGACGCAATGTCCGACGGTCTTTTCAGCAAACGAACCAGCGAGTAGCGTATGTCTGAAGTAGGTACCTCGTCTCATCCCCTCCGTGTTGCGATCATCGGAGCCGGCCCCGCCGGTTTCTACGCCGCGGGCTACCTCTTGCAGAAACAGAAAGACGTGGTGGTAGAAGTCGATATGTTCGACCGGCTGCCCACGCCGCACGGATTGGTGCGGGCCGGCGTCGCGCCCGATCATCAGAAGATCAAAAGTGTCACCCGCATCTTCGACAAAACAGCGGCCCAGCCGGGCTTCCGCTTCTTCGGCAACGTGGATTTCGGCAAGCACCTGACGCTGGACGACCTGAAGGCGCATTACCACCAGATCTATTTCTCGACTGGCGCGCAGGTGGACCGCCGTCTTGATATCCCCGGCGAAGACCTCGACGGAAGCTATTCGGCCACAGATTTTGTGGCGTGGTACAACGGCCATCCCGATTACCGCCACCTCACGTTCGATCTTTCGCAGGAAGGCGTGGCGATTGTGGGTGTGGGCAATGTAGCGGTGGATGTGGCGCGCATCCTGTGCCGCACGCCGGAAGAACTGGCCCAGACTGACATCGCCGACTATGCCCTGGAAGCGCTTCGCAAAAGCAAGGTCAAGGAAGTCTACATGCTCGGACGACGGGGCCCCGCGCAGGCGGCGTTTACCAACGTGGAGGCTAGAGAACTGGGCGAGTTGATCGGAGCCGACGCCTACGTCCTACCCGAAGAGGCCGAACTCGACGCCCTGAGCGCTGCCGACCTCGAAGCCAACCCCGAACGCACCCGCAGCCGCAACGTCGAGATTGTACAGGACTTTGCGGGGCGTGAACGGACGGATAAGCCAAAGCGATTGACAATCCGCTTCCTCGTCTCCCCCGTCGAGTTGTTAGATGATGGCAATGGGCATGTGGCTGGGATGCGGCTCGTCAAGAACGAACTCTACGCCACGGATGACGGTCGCCTGCGTCCCCGTGCCACGGATCGCTTCGAGACGCTGCCTGTGGGCGTTGTTTTCCGTTCCATCGGCTATCGCGGGGTGGCCCTCCCGGACGTGCCGTTCCACGAGCCCTGGGGCACGATCCCAAATGCAAAAGGCCGCGTCCTCGACCAGCACGGCGGCTCGCCCGTGCAAGGGTTGTACGTCGGAGGCTGGATCAAGCGCGGGCCAACAGGCGTCATCGGCACTAACAAAGCCGACGCGGTCGATACCGTGGAAGCCATGCTCGAAGATGTAGCCCAGGGCCAGCACCTCACGCCCTCCGCCCCGCACGCCGACTCCGCCGAGGCCACCATCCGCGAGCACCAGCCCCAGTATTTCTCCTACGCTGACTGGCAACGCATTGACGAACTGGAAACGAACCTGGGCACCGAGCAGGGCCGCCCGCGCGTCAAGTTTATCTGTGCGGAGGATATGTTGGAGGCCTTGGGGAAAGAATAGGTTTCTGGTTCGAGATGCCTGTTTGATTTTCGTGATCGGCGCTCTTAGCCGTCCACGAGCGTATACGTTCCCTCTGATGGGAGATGGAGACCCATGGACAAGGAGGCGAGGACAGACACGCATCGCTGAAATCCTGTTCGCCTAGCAGGTTACTTTGTCTGGATACCGTTATATTATTTATATACTTAGAAGCGTTCTCCAACAACATCGACCTTTCCACCTACCTTCTGCCCCCATGTCCACCACAAAAATCCGTTTTAACAATAAGGATGTCATTG
>DATGCC010000354.1:0-8418 GCA_035312345.1 Rhodothermales bacterium | reverse complement strand
AGCGGTCCAGCACGAGCGGCGCGTCGGCACGGCCCACCTGGTTGGTGTTGACGACCAGCACCAGGTCATCCTCGTAGCCGAGGTCTTTGTTGAGCATATAGTGCAGTTGCTGCGACATCACGATGGTGCCCACGATCAGCGCAATCGAGATCGTGTATTGCAGCACCACGAGGCTGCGCGTGAGCCGGTTCTTGCCGCCTGCCTGGAGGTTGCCTTTGAGCACCTCCGCAGGCTGGAACCGCGAGAGCAACGCCGCCGGATAGCCCCCCGCCACGAAGCCCACGACGAACAGCAGGCCGAGCGTCGCCAGCACGAGTTCGTAGCCGTGGAACGTAACGAGTGAGAGTGCCTTGCCCGTCAGGTTGTTGAAGAACGGCAACGCCAGCAACGCCAGCAGCACGCCCAGGATCAAAGAAACAGCCGTTAGCATCAGCGCCTCGCCCCAGAATTGCTTCATCAACTGGGGCCGTTGCGCGCCCAGCACCTTGCGCATGCCTACTTCCCGCGCCCGGCTCGCCGAGCGGCCCACCGACAGCGTCATAAAGTTGATGCACGCGATGAGCAGGACCAGCAACCCGATGCCGAGCAGGATATACGAATACAGCGGGTCGTGGGCGCTGGCTTCATACGGCATCCAGACGTCCGGTTCGAGGTGCATCCGGGGGAGCGGTTGCAGCACCATGCCGAACGCCCCATCGCCCTCGGCCAGGAATTCATTGGCACGCAAGGCTTCCTGGTAATCCGCAAACTGGGTATCGACGAACGGTTGCAGCGCCTCCTCGAAGGCGGCTTTGTCTTCGCCTGGATTGAACAGCACGTACGTCGAGGTGCGCCCGCCCCAGTTATTGCCGCCCAGCCGGAGTTCTTCGTAGTTCTCGAAGGAAGCGGCGACCTCAAATTGCAGGCTTGAGTTCTCCGGCGGCGTCTCAACCACACCCGTAATCGTGAAGTCGTGGACGACCTCGTTGCGTGTGATCGACACCGACTGCCCGAGGGCATCGGCATAGGAGCCATCCGTTACGCCGAAAAACGCCTGTGCTACTTCGTCGGTGATGACCATGCCGCTCGGATCGACCAGCGCTGTAGCGGGATCGCCCGCCAGCATCGGGAAAGAGAACATCTCGAAAAACGGCGCATCGACCTCCACCATCGCCTGCTGGAAAATCTCGTTGCCCACCTCGATGTCCTGGCTACCGCGCACGAATCGTGTGGCGTGCTCAATGGATGGAAACGCCTCCGCCAGCAGCGGCGTGAAATCGGGAAACATCATGTTCTGGTACTGCTGCGTGCCGTCCGGGGCCGTATAAGGAATCGTCGTTCGGTAAATCCGATCAGCGTTCGCGTGGAAGCGGTCAAAGCTCCATTCGTGCCGCACCAGCATGAAGATCAGCAGGCAGCACGCCATGCCCACGGCGAGGCCACTGACGTTAATGAGCGTATAGGCTTTGTGGTTGCGCAGGTTGCGAGCGGCAATTTTCAGGTAGTTCCGAAGCATCGACAGGCACGCGGTTGGTGAGCGAAGTGGTAGGGGAGTGCTAGGATTGTAGCATGTTGCTCAGGTTTGTGCTAGACGGGTTAATCGTGAACTTTGTTACGCTCGTGCATGGAATCTGGAAACCTGCGTATCTTGTCGTATTACCACATTCAATCAGAAAAGAACCATGAAACGTATGTCCTACCGAATGAAGTATATCGGCGTGTTGCTGTTGCTAGGCATGCCGCTGACGACCGTCGCGCAGGAGCAGAAATATTGCCTGGACCGGGCCTCCGAAGCGGCCTATGAAGAATGTCTGCAAATGCGCTTCAACCACGCCGATGGGGCACTCAATCTCGTTTACCAGCAGGCCCTCGGTTCGATTGAGAATCTGGAAGACGCAACACTGAAAGAGGTGCACCCCAAGATTTGGCAGGAAGCCTTACGCGAGGCCCAGCGGGCATGGGTCGCGTTTAAGAAGGCCGAGTGCGAACGGCTAGCGCCCCATGAGAACTGGATGATGTGGAACACGGAGCATGCGAAGATGATGTGCCGCATCCGCCTCACTGAGGCCCGCACCCGCGATCTGGCCGCCCACTATAACCTCTCTGCCGATCCGGCTGCTGGAGCATACGGAGAAATCATCCAGGTCGAGGACGTCTATGGGCTGAACCGCCGGACGCTGGAGCGTTTCGGGCAGGCTGTGGAGCGGCACGATTGGGAAGAAGTCCGCTCGATGTTCAACGAGGAAAACTACCTCGAACAGCGCGACGGGTTCGGCCTGTCTGACGCCCAGATCATCCTCGAAACCCTCGGCATCGAAGGCAACTTGCAATCTGACAGCGACGAGGACGAAGAGAACGTCTATGACGCTCGCCTCAGCCGCATTGCCGAAATCATCATCACAAAGGCTGCCTTCGACGATTCACGCATGATGACTGTTGAAGGCTCTATCATCCTCTACGATGGCAGTGAGCATCGCTTCAGTATGCTCTGGGCTGAGCGCATGAACGGCGGGATTGAGGTGGTTGTGCCTGTTGGGTAGATGTAGCAGTTGTTGCATAAAAAAAGCGGTGCCTTTGTATAAGGGCACCGCTTTTTTGTAGGAGGACCTTTTCCGTTAGGCCGGTTCGGCAACCTCGGCTTCTTCGAGGGCCGGGACGGGCGTAAGCCAGCCGTAGGGGTCGTTGCCCCGGTGAATGATGTCGAAGAAGGCGTCCTGCAACTCTTTAGTGATCGGCCCACATTTGCCGCTGCCAATGGTATATTTGTCCACGGAGCGGATTGGCGTGATCTCGGCAGCTGTACCCGTGAAGAACAATTCGTCGGCGAGGTAAAGGGCTTCGCGGGGAATTTGCTTTTCTTCGATGCTGTAGCCCCGGTCGCGAGCCAGTTGGATGACAGCGTCGCGGGTGATGCCGGGGAGAATGGACATGCCAACAGGAGCCGTGTAGATTTTGCCGTCGCGGATGAGAAACAGGTTCTCGCCGCTACCCTCGGCTACATATCCATCGGTGTTTAGCATGATGCCTTCGGTGTAGCCGTTAAGCACGGCATCCATCTTGACGAGCGAGGCGTTCAGGTAGTTACCCCCGGCTTTGGCAAGCGCAGGCAGGGTGTTGGGGGCCATGCGGCTCCACGAGGCCACCTGCACATCGACGCCCTGCTCCAGTGCTTTGGGGCCGAGGTAGGCTCCCCACTCCCACACCGCTATAAACGTCTCGACATCATTCTTGAGCGGATTGACACCCAGCGACCCCATACCTCGATAGATAACGGGGCGGATGTAACAGGCTTCCAGACCGCTGTGGGCAATGGTTTGCAATACAGCCTCTTCCAGTGTTTCCTGGTCAAACGTGGACTCCATCCGGTAGATCTTGGCAGAATCGACGAGGCGGCGCATGTGTTCGGGCAGGCGGAAGACAGCAGAGCCTTGATCCGTGTTGTAGCAGCGGATGCCCTCGAAGACCGAGGAGCCGTAGTGAACCACATGCGAGAGGACGTGGACCGTCGCCTCTTCGTAGGGGACGAGTTTCCCGTTGAACCAGATGTCGTATTGCATAGGTGTATCAGTCGGTTAGCGGTGTGGTGAAGAGATGGATTTGGCGAGAAAGCCTACGCTGCCGAAGTACATAAAGTTCTAGGCTGGAGCGTTAAGAAACCACTGGATGGCTGAAGAATGTAAAGCCCGAAAAGGAGATTGCCTAAAAAACTATCGTGTGTCTTCCTCTCGGCTTACTACGTCAGCCAGTTGGGTTTTCTCCGTCTTCAGCGCATACCGGGCGATGGTCCACAGGATTTTGGCTGATGCTTTCAGCGTGCCCGAAATGGTGCCTGTGATTTTGGATATGCCCACCCGCTTGCGGTAAGATACAGGCACCTCGGTGATACGCAGCCCGGCCAGCGCCGCTTTGATCTGCATCTCGATGGTCCAGCCGAAGGTTTTGTCCTCCATGCCGAGGGCAAGCAGGTCGGCGAAGCGGATGGCGCGGAAGGGGCCGAGGTCGGTGTAACGGACGCCCCAGAACAGCCGCATCAGGAAGCACGCCAGCCGGTTGCCGATGAGTGCCTGCGGCAGCATCGCGCCGGGTTCGCGTTCGCCAATCATGCGGGAGCCAATGACGAAGTCGGCTTCGTCATGCAGGATGGGGGCGATGAGGGTGCCCATCTCGTTGGGGTGGTCGCTGTAGTCGCCGTCGAGGAAGACGACCATGTCAGGATGCCTGATGCGGGCGTAGGCAATGCCGCGCAGGCAGGCCCAGCCATAGCCTTTTCGGTCTTCGCGCAGCACTGTAGCTCCAGCGGCGCGGGCGTTGGCTTCGGTCTCATCCGTCGAGGCGTTGTTGACTACCATGACTTCCTCGACCAGCGTCTTCGGGATATCACCGATGACTTGGCCGATGGCGCGGGCCTCATTGAAGGCGGGGATGATGACCAGAACGCGCATGGACTTTTACAGACTCACGAGGTCGTTCTCGGATGGCGGGCGCAGTTTTACCGAATACATCGTTCATGGTCCGATAGTTCAATTCGTGGGCGAAATCCTCAGCTAAGATCCACTCCACGGAAAAGCGCCCCACGGACCCGATAAAGCCAAAGCCATTCTCGACATTCGAGAACGCACCGGGTTGCACCAGCACTTCGAGGTCGAACACGCCGCCGGGGGGGACAAACGCTTCGTCGAGCACCGTGATTTCCATGCCCAGTCCGGCGAGCGCTACTTCGTCTACGCTCAGCAAGGTATCCAGTACCTGTTTGTCGTGCCGAAAGTCCAGCATCACCTCCCAGGCGTTCGGATTTCCCTCAGCGGCACGGTTTGCGGCTTCATAGGGCAAGACATAATCCTGAAACGGATTCTGCTCGGATTCGAGGAAGCGATACCAGTGTTCGATGAAGAACGGCTTGGTGTCGACGCCTTCCCAGAAGACGGTCTGGGAAAAATTAATCGGGTTCTCGGGCATCACCGTGGCGCGCGGTCGCACCGGCACCGTAGTCATCGCGCTGGTGATCAACTCCGAGTCGGTAGGCTGCACTTCGATGAGGTATGTATGGCCCGGTGCCACCCGGAGCGGTGTATAAAAAACATGCCCCGTGGTGCCATTGGCAAACGTGATCAGCGAATCGCGCCAGATCAGGGTCTCATTGGTGGTGAGATCGGTAGAGGTAAACGTCACATCCAGCAGGGAGGAGGGATCGGTGAGGAGGTCTTCGCGGATGGGGATGACCCGGACGTACTGGGTGTCCCTTGCCATATCCAATGTGGCGAAGATGGTAAGCTGGCGGTCGGTATCAAGGATGGGATCGACCGTGTCTTCACAGGCACCCAGCAGCAGGAGCACGACGAGGCAGAGCCAAGTGGTGCAGAGGCGGATGGTGCTGTGTGTTTTCAATCGAGGTTGTGGCATAATGGGGGACGTAATATCAGGCGTGCAGGCGCGTTCAGCAGGCTATTTCAGTTCCATCTTGATGCCGAAGGACGGAATGAGTGGAAGCTGGTTGAGGCGGCGCAGCGTAAAGAGATCGATGTAAAACAGGTTGGATCGGTTGTAGCTATTGGTGAGGCTGCCCTGCAATTTGACCGATGCATGCGGCGACACCGTGAACTCGCGTTCGAGTGACACATCCAGCCGGTGGTAGGTGGGGAGGCGGCCAGTGTAGGGCTCGTCGTAGAGCACGCGCGTCGAGCCAGACTCGGTCAACACGTCAGTGGGGCCGTTGAGCAGCACAAACTCATCGAAGCCCAGCGCTTTACTGAACGGCAAGCCAGAGCCAAACTGCCAGCGTGTGTTGAAGACGAACCCAAAGAAGCGCAGGCTACCGAGGGCATTCACCTGATGGCGGCGGTCGTGAGGCGGCGAATAGGTCAGCTCGGCATTGTTCCTGATGATGAGCAGCGATTCCTGCTTCGAGTCGTACGTGACGTGGGAGTAGCCGTAGTTGACAAAGCCATAGAACGGGCCGCCGGATATTTCCAGCCGCACATCGGCTCCATAAACGCGCCCGTCGGCGGGCTGGAGCCGCGTGGTGAAGCGCGGAAAGGCAGTAAATTCGGCGACGGACAGGTTAGACAGTTTTTTGTAGAACCCTTCCAGGGAGAAGTTTAGCCATGAAGCGGGGCTGACCTGATAGCCGCCGATAACGTGCATCGCCTCGGGCACTTCGCCAAGGGGAGAAGAGGTCCAGGCGGTGAAGATGTCGCCCGCGTCGCGTCGGTCACTCAGGCCTACGATTTCCTGGTGATAGATACCCCAGGCTGCGCTAAGGCGATGGATGCCCTGGTTCCAGATGATGCGAAAGCGCGGCTCGAAAAATTGGCGGCTCTTGCTGGGAAAGGTTTGTGCCAGCAGGCCCGGCTGAATCCGAAAATTACCCATCCGGAACTGCGGCTCCAGGTAGACCCCGGCTTCGGTGAGGAACTCCTGGTCGGTGCTTAGTTGCTGAAACTGCCCTCCCAGGTCGCTTTCCAGCGAGGAAGAACGCACATACAGCCCCCAGCCTACATCTGTATTAGGCAGGTAGTACGTCGCATTGATGCGTGCATCATATTGCTTTGTGTTGGACGACCGCGAGGGTTGTTCCTGGGGGCCAAACGTATTCTCGATACTCGAATACGAAAACAGCACCTCCGCCAGCATGGGCAACTGGGTGGGGAGCAAAATGAAGCGCCCGCCCACAGCCTCGTTCTTCCAGATCACCTGATCGGTTGCATCATTGTCGGCCTCGCCCTCGTTTACGGCGGCAAGGCCGATGATGCCCCGGTCGTAGGTGCGTAGGGCACTGACCGAGAGCTGGCTTGTCGGGGTGAGCACGGCGTGCAGTTTGCCGAACTGATCGTCGAAGGTGTAGGGGAGCGGTTCGTCGGTCAGGTGGGAAGCCCCCTCCTCAATGACGGATGTGCGCCCAGAGAACAGAAAGGAGAGGCGGTCACGGAAGATGGGGCCTTCGAGATGGGCGGCACTTACAAATGGAGCTAGTGACACCGCGCCAGCAAACCGCCGCTTGTTGCCGTTGCGTGCCGAGATGTCGATCACAGACGAGAGCCGTCCGCCATATTTGGCCCCAAATCCACCGGCATACACATCGCTGCTGCTGATAATGTCCGCAGGGAAGGCAGAGTAAAAGCCAATCAGGTGGAAAGGTTGGTAGACCAGCATGCCATCGAGCAGCACGAGGTTTTGCGTGGGCTCGCCGCCTCGGATGAAAAGCTGACCGCCCTGGTCACCCGTTGCCACCACGCCCGGCAAGGTCGTTAGATAACTGACGAGGTCGCCCGAGACATCCGGGGCCGGAATCAGGTTGATGTCTTGCGGGCGTACGGTTTGGAGGCCCGCCGTCACATTGGCGGCTCCCACGTTTTCTTGCTCGGCCTCTACGACGACCTCGTCGAGTTCAGAGGTGCTGCTGACCAGGTCGAAGTTGTAAGTGAGAATCTGGTCGGGGTTCAGGCTGAGCGTATCGGTATAGAGTTCATAGCCGATGTAGCTGACGCGCAGTACATAGCGCCCTGGGGCAAGTTGTGGGATAATAAAGAATCCATTGTTGTCGGTGGCATTGCCATAGAGCCTGTTGGCATTGTCGGCCAGGCTCACGTTGACGCCCAGCAACGGCTGACCATCCGCTTTATCCTTTACAAACCCGCGTACGGTAGCGCTCTGTGCCAGCGCAGACGCTGCATAAATGCAGAATAGGGTTACCAGAAAAAGGCATCGTAGCGCTTTTTGCATCGTAATATCGTAAGGAGATACACCGGGGGAAACAGCAGCCTTAGTGTACAAACAGGCGCGGACGGAAGAAAGGGCAGAATAGTTCACTTATGGGTACCCTAAATGACAGGCGTATTTATTGCGAATGGGCTGGTGGGGCCGCAAAACCCACGCGTTCCAAATCGTCGGGGGCGAGCGTCCAGGTGTCGGTGGAGGTGGATATCGCGCCCCAGAAGCCAAACCCGTTCTGGATGTTAAAAGGCGTGTTCGGGTTTAGCCATTCCTCGCTGCGCTGCTCAATTTCCATCTCCAGATCAAAAAGAATAACGCTGCTGTCGGTGGCAGGCCGATTAAGTTGACTCAGGAGCGCCGTTCGATCCCGCGACAGATTGATGGCAAACGCCCAGCCACCGGCAGTAGGCCGGCCCAGGTCACTGAAAGGGAGGGTGATTTGGACGGGGGGGCTACTGGGCGAAGGAGCTACCGTGTAGCGGAGGGTCGTTTGAGCGGGCATGTGCTGCTGGTTCAGCCAGGTCACATACTGAATAAACTCAAATGGCTGGGCGAGGGAGTCGACCCGTACTGAAAGGGTCGGAGGGACTTCCGTGATGGCTTCGGTGGTGTGCTCCGCGGCATTCTGTACTTCCAGCAGGTACGAGGTCCCTTGCGTGGCACGAAACGGCGCATAAAACAACAGGCCCGCCGTGCCATCATCCAGCACCACGAGGGAGTCACGCCAGG